>CAZRXZ010000204.1:0-3101 GCA_964604095.1 uncultured Arenimonas sp.
TTCGCGGTCACCGACGTGTCGCTGGTGATCGGCGCCAACGACGTGGTCAATCCGGTGGCCAAGACCGATCCGGCTTCGCCGGTTTACGGCATGCCGATCCTGGACGTGGTCGATTCGAAGAACACGGTGGTCATCAAGCGCGGCAAGGGCACCGGTTTCGCGGGCATCGAGAACGCCCTGTTCTACGCCGACAACACCCGCATGCTGTACGGCGACGGCGCCAAGGCGGTGGCCGAGCTGGTGGCGGAAATCAAGGCGATCGACGGCGGGCATTGAGCCGGCCGGTGCCGGCCAGCAGATAGGCCAGTATCGGTGCGGCGGCCAGCAGGGCCCATTCCACGGGCGACAGCCGCAGCTGCAGCAGCTGCACGAACAGGCCGCCGCCCATCTGGCGGATGCTGTCGCGCAGACCGAAACCGCCGGCTTGGGACACGCTGAGCGCGGTGATCAGCCACAGGCTGGCGCCGATGCAGGCGAGCGTGACCAAGGGCGCGATCCAGGCCGGGCTGCGGCGTTCGGGGTGGCGGGTCCAGCGTTCCAGCAGGGCGATGTCCGCCGCCGCGAGCAAGCCGAACCAGGCCAAGGCGCCCTGCAGGCGCAGGGACAGCGTGAACCAGACCGCCATCATCGCCAGGCCGGCCAGCAGGCTGATGAGCAAGGGCTTGAACAGAGCGGGGCGGGGCGTTGACACGGCGTCAGGCGGATTCCAGTAAACTAGACGGCAGTTTACTCCGTTTACAGGCCTTCCGTGTCGTATTCCCGCACCAGCGAACCCGTCAAATTCGAGCGCGACTGCGCCGCCGTGCTGGTTCCGCAAGGCGATAAAGTCAATCTGCCGGCGGGTACCATCGGCTACATCACGCAGGCGCTGGGCGGCTCCTTCACCGTGTTCGTGGAAGGCAATCTGTTCCGCATCGCCGGCGAAAACGCCGACGCCATCGGCAAACGCGCGCCGCAGCCGCTTGAATTGGCCGACACCGAGGACGATGCCGCGGTGGAAAAACTGGTCTGGGACCAGCTGCGCACCTGTTTCGATCCGGAAATCCCGATCAATGTGGTCGAGCTCGGCCTGATTTACGACTGCCAGATCGAGCGCTTGGACGGCGGTCAGCGCAAGGTCAACATCCAGATGACCTTGACCGCGCCGGCCTGCGGCATGGGCGAGGTGCTGGTGGATGACGTGCGCAGCAAGGTCGAGCGCGTGCCGACCGTGGCCGAGGCCGACGTCGATCTGGTGTTCGATCCACCCTGGGGACGGCACATGATGAGCGAAGCGGCGCAATTGGAAACCGGTATGCTGTAATTTTCGGCAAATGTGACATTGTGCGTCACTTTGTGCCGCATTGCATACAACTCGATGATTCTAAAAGCGAATGTATGGTTTCGGGGTGTTCGGCGGACGAATCCTGAGGTTATAATGCCAGTCAGTAGTGTGATGGACGCCCCGTTATCGGGGCGTTTGCACATTCAGGGGCCGTATATCTGAAGGAAGCGCACGCGGTGGCGTGCAGGGTTCGGCAAGCAAAACCGGGGGTGTGGCGGCCAGCCGCATTCCTGCGCTCAGGGATCAAACGTTTGTGATGAAGTCCGTTCGTGTATCGTGTGCGCCGCTGTGGCGTCAATCCGCTCCGTTCAGCCGTATCCTCTTCCGATTTGCAACCGCCGCTCTGTTCACCGGCTTATCGGCATTGCCGATGGCTGCGCTGGCGCAGACCACCCAGGCCCTACAGGACACCACGTGCGTCGGCAACCGTTCCGGCAGCCTGACCTGTACCGCCGGCGAATTCACCGTCACGCCGCAGTTCACCGCCGCGCCGGGAACGCCGAAAGTGTGTTCCGCGGGCAGCTCGTTCACGGCCGACGTGTCGGTCGTCATCTCCGGCTCGAACACGGACCGCTACGACATCGGTTTCTTCGTGGGCCAGCAAGGCAACGACCCGCGCGCCGCCACGTCGGGCAACATCTGTTCGGCTTCGGTGGTGAACCCGCTGCTGTTCCCGACCGGCACCACGCCCTGGCGCAACTTCGACGCCGACACCTGCGGCGACCTGAAGGAAACCACCGCGCCGCCGGCCGAAGACGAGGTGACCTGGACCGTACAAGGCGTGAAGGTGCTGTGCCAGGGCGATGCCGCCACCGGCAACCTGCAGCTGCCTTTCGTGCTGAGCTATTCCCAGAACTCGACCACCAACGCCAGCTGCAGCGCGGCCAACGTCAGCAACGGTTCGCCTTCGAAATGCAACTCCGGTACCGCACAACTGGCGGTGAACGCCGAGCCGGTGCAGGTGGCGGGTTATGTCGAGCTGAGCAAGCAGACCCTGCCGCAGGGCAGCGGCCAGAGCTTCGGCTTCACCGCCACGGCTCCGGCGGGCATCAGCCTGTTCACCAGCACCGACGGCGGCGTGACCATGGTGCCGGCCGGCGGCAATTCGGTCAGCGTCAACCTGTCAGATGACCAGACCGTGCGCATCTATATGCCGATCACGGCCACCGCCCGCAGCTTGAGCATCGTCGAGCAATCCGCCGGCCAGCCGAACAATTGGCAGTCGACGACCAGCATCGTGTGCAGCGACGTGGCCGGCGGCGGCAGTCCGTCGGAAACCATCAACAACGCGGGCCGCACGGTGAGCGCATCGTTGAGCATGGCCAACAGCGCGACCGCCTGTACCTTCACCAATACCCAACGGCCGCGCATCACCGTGAGCAAATCGGTGGTCAGCCGGGTCAACGCCCTAGACCAGTTCCGGGTGGGAGCCAGCAGCAGCTCCCCGCTGTATGCCGACAACAGCCAGACCGTGATCAGCGCACCGTCGGCGACCACTACGGGCACGGCGACGTCCGCATCCACCGTGTTCCGCAGCTCGCCTGGCCAAAGCGTGACGATCAGTGACGCCATGGCGCCGGGGTCGGTCTCGGCAATCACGAACTACTCCGCCATGTTGACTTGCACCAATGCCTATCTCGGCGCTGGCGCGACCCCGGCGTCCGCCCTGCCGTCGGCGCAGGCGCTTACCAGCTATACATTCACTCCTGCCCCCGGCGATGACATCAGCTGCGTATTCACCAATACGGCGTCGAATTCCTTGCCGGTGGCGGTGGAC
>CAZRXZ010000205.1:0-3096 GCA_964604095.1 uncultured Arenimonas sp.
GGCACCCACTTCGGCGGCAGCCTGTTCGCCATGACCGATCCGTTCTGGATGTTCCTGGTGCTGCGCGGACTGGGCAAGGACTACATCGTGTGGGACAAGGCGGCCGAGATCGAATTCGTCAAACCCGGACGCGGCACGGTGCATGCCGAATTCCACGTTGATGACGCGCTGCTGGACGCGATCCGGACCGAGACCGCCGACGGCGACAAGCACCTGCGCTGGCTGCCGGCGGACGTGCGGGACGCGCACGGCCAGCTCGTGGCGCGCGTGCGCAAGCAGATCTACGTGCGCCGCAAGCCGGCCAAGACCTGAGTCCGGGGTCGACCGCCCGAAACTGAATGGTCCGGTAATCCGAACCGGAAAACATGCCTTCTGACACGTGATGGACGCCGTGCGGACTGCTGAAATGGACGCGTGCCTGTTACGGCGCACTTTTTCCATAATCCATCGAAGGGACTCATGAAAACACGACTGTTGATCACCTGCCTGGGCCTGCTTGCCTTGACCGGCTGCGGCACCGACGACACCGCGCGCGACGGCGCGCAGACCCCGGCCGCGCAGACCGCCGACACGCCGGCCGCCACCGAAAAACGTCCGGCCGCACTGGCCAAGATCGAAACCGAAGCCTATGCGCTGACGGTGCACCGCGCCATCCCGTTCACCCCCAAGGACGACCCGCTCGGCCTGTTCAAGCTGCCGGAGGGGTACCGGTTCGTGGTGCTGGACCTTGAGGTGGAGAACCGCGGCGCGCAGCCGCTGGAGATGGGCTCCATCCTGCTGGTCGCGCAACTGACCGATGAAGCCGGCACCGTGCTGGAAGGCAATATGCCGGCCCTGCTGGCCTATACCACCGCGCACCCCGATCCGGCACAGGATGCCGGCTACGATGCGGTGTGGAGCATGGAATTCCCGGCCGGCGAATCCCACCGCGCCATCGCGTTGGGCGTGCAGGCGCCGGTTTCCGCCACCACGTTGACCCTGGCCGTGCCGGCCGCGGCCAACAGCAACGACATGCGCAAGACCAGCTTCCCGGTCGGCGGATAATCCGCCGGCTTCCGCGGCGGCCGGTGGCGGTTTACAGTAGGAGTCCCGCCACCGGACGCCCGCCATGGCCACACTGCGCTCCATCGCCTTCCGCCGCCAGGCCAAGGGCGGCATGCTGGAAATCGCCGAGGTCGACATCGACCGCGAGAACGGGGTGGTGCCGGATACCCGCGGCAAGCCCGGCCGCCGGCAGGTCAGCGTACTCAGCCTGCCCAGTTGGCGCGAGGCCTGCGCCGAACTCGGCACCGACCTGCCCTGGACCTACCGACGCGCCAACCTGCTGGTGGACGGCCTGCGTTTTTCCGCCGCCGACATCGGCCGCATCCTGCGCATCGGCGACGTGGCGCTGGAGCTGACGGTGGAAACCGATCCCTGCCCGCGCATGGACGCCCAGCATCCGGGCCTGACCGCGGCGCTGACGCCGGATTGGCGCGGCGGCGTGTGCGGCCGGGTGCGGCGCGCCGGTCGCGTACGCATCGGCGATGCGGTCGGTTTCGCGGACTGAACGCGCTTGCCGGCACACCGGCTCTGCGCCTACCCTAAGGCCATGAACGCTTTCCTGCCCCATGCCGCCCTGGTGGCCGTTGGCGGCGGCTTGGGCGCGGTGGCGCGCCTGGCCGTCTCGCAGTGGCTGCTGCCGTACACGCTGAACCAGCGCTTTCCCTGGCCCACGTTCGCGGTCAACGTGGCCGGCTGTTTGGTAGCCGGCTTGCTGTTCGCCTATGCCGCCAAGCATTCGGCGCTCTCGCCCGGCCTGCGCCTGTTCCTGTTCACCGGCCTGCTCGGCGGCTTCACCACGTTTTCGGCCTTCGGGCTGGAAACCGCCCACCTGCTCAAACGCGGCGACGTGACCATGGCGGCGCTGTACGTGCTGGCCAGCGTGGTCGGCGGCGTGGCCGCGATCGGTCTGGCTTACCGCTTCACGCCCTGAAAGAACACCAGCTGCCAAGGCATCTCCACCGCGCCCTCCGGGCCCACGCGATAGGCCAGGTGCTCGGCCAGGCCGGCCGCCAGCGTGTCGTCGTCGGCGCGGTCGATGCCGAACATGTTGCGGCAATAGAAACGCATCGCCGCCTCGCTGTCGAAACACCACGGATAGTGCCGCACCTGCATGGCCGTCTCGCCGAAGCCGGCCGCTTCCAGGCGCGGCAGGAACCCGGCATCGAAGAACACGCCTTCGTGGCCCTGGCTGTTGTGCCGGTGCACGAAGCCGTTGAGGAAGCCGTCCACCGGCGAACCGGCGAGCACCTCGCCCACCACCAGGCGGCCGCCGGGGCGCAGCACGCGCCGGCATTCGGCCAGGAACGCGTCCTGCCGCGCGGCCGGCACATGGTGCAGGCCGGTCAGCGACAGCACCGCATCGAAGGATCCGTCCGCGAACGGCAGGTGTTCGGGGCTGGCCAGGTCCGCGCCCTCGGCGACGAAGCCGACACTGAAATCGCAGGCGCGCAGCCGCGTGCCGGCCGGCAGGTAGGCGTCCAGATAACCGCCGCCGGAGGGCACGTCGAGCACGTCGCGGGCGTCGGCCGGCAGATCGGCCAGCAGGGCCTGGAATTCGCCGTCGCGCGCCTGCGGGTGCGTGCGCATGGCCAGATGGTATTGCGCCGCGCGGGCGGCGAAGATGTCGCTGTAGTCGGGCATGGGATCAGTCCTTGATCAAGCGGTGTTCCACCAGGTGCGCGACCACCGAGGGGTCGGCCAGGGTCGAGATGTCGCCCAGCGCCTCCGGCTGGTTCTCGGCGATCTTGCGCAGGATGCGGCGCATGATTTTACCCGAACGCGTCTTCGGCAGGCCGGGCGCCCATTGCAGCCAGTCCGGCGTGGCGATCGGGCTCAGGTGTTCGCGCACGTGCTGGATCAGCGCCTTGCCCAGGGCGTCGGACGGTTCGCGGCCGGCCTTGAGCGTGACGTACACGTAGATGCCCTGGCCCTTGATGTCGTGCGGCGCGCCGACCACCGCGGCTTCGGCCACCGAGGGATGCGCGACCAGCGCGCTTTCGATCTCGGCGGTGCCCAGGCGGTGGCCGGACACGTTCAGCACGTCGTCCACGC
>CAZRXZ010000206.1:0-3071 GCA_964604095.1 uncultured Arenimonas sp.
CTGCATGACGGTGGGCTGGTCGGCGCCGAGGCGCTGCTGCGCTGGCGCAGTCCGCAATGGGGCGACGTGCCGCCCGCCGAATTCGTGCCGCTGGCCGAAAACAGCGGCATGATCGTCGCGATCGGGGACTGGGTCCTGCGCACCGCGGCACACCAGCTCAAGCGCTGGCGCGATGCCGGGCTGGCGGTGGAAACCGTCGCGGTCAATCTCTCGGCCGTGCAGTTCGTGCAGCCCGGACTGGCCGCCGCCATCGCCAAGCAGGTCCGCGACATCGGCTTGGCGCCCGAGCACATCGAGCTGGAGCTGACCGAAGCGGTGGCGCTGAAGAACCCGGAAGCGGCGCAGCGGATCATGACCGAACTCAGCGATTCCGGCTTCCGGCTGTCGCTCGACGACTTCGGCACCGGCTACTCCTCGATGAGCTACCTCAAACGCTTCGCGATCGACAAGCTGAAGATCGACAAGAGCTTCGTCGACGAAATCGGCGTCAAGGACGAGGACCAGGCGATCGTGGTGGCCATCATCCAGATGGCGCGCAGCCTGGGCATGAGCACCATCGCCGAGGGCGTCGAAACCCAGACGCAGTTGGACTTCCTGCGCCAGAGCGGCTGCGACGAAATCCAGGGCTACCACTACAGCAGACCGCTCGATCCGGAGCGCTTCGAAGCCTTCGTGCGGCACGAAGCCGCGCCCTGATCGGCCGACTCAGAACGCCTGCACCGCCGCCGCCGCGAACTTGCCGGCCTGGTAATCGCGCACGGCCTGGTGGATCTGCTCGGCGGTGTTCATCACGAACGGCCCGTACTGCACGATCGGTTCGTTCAACGGCCGGCCGGCCACCAGAAGCGCGCGGCTGGGGCCGTCGGCCTGCAGCAGCACGCCGTCGCCGTCGTTGGCCAGAATCGCCATGTGCCGGTCGACGACCGCCGTGCCCGCCACCGTGACCTCGCCGCGATAGACATACACGAAAGCGTTGTGCCCGGCCGGAAGCGCCTGCGCGAAGCGGCTGCCGGCCGGCAGATGCAGATCCAGGAACAGCGGCTCGGTATCCGGCCGTTGCACGGCACCGGCCACGCCGCCGCTCTCGCCGGCGATCACCCGCACCCGCACGCCGGCGTCGTCGACATGCTCGGGAATCGACGTCGGCGAGATGTCGCGATAGCCGGGCGCGCACATCTTGGCTTTGGCCGGCAGATTCAGCCAGAGCTGGAATCCCTCCATCAGGCCTTCCTCCTGCTCCGGCAGTTCGGAGTGGATCAGGCCGCTGCCGGCGGTCATCCACTGCGCGCCGCCCGGACCGAGCAGACCTTCGTTGCCGGCGCTGTCGCGGTGGCGCATGCGCCCGGCGATCATGTAGGTCACGGTCTCGAAGCCGCGGTGCGGGTGGTTCGGGAAGCCGCCGATGTAATCCTCGGGATTCTCGTTGCGGAACGCATCGAGCATCAGGAACGGATCGAGCCGGCGCTGCAGGTCCTGGGTCAGCACCCGGGTCAACTTGACGCCGGCGCCGTCGGACGTGGCTTGGCCGGCGACCAGGCGCTCGACCGTACGCATGCGGGTGGATGGGCTTTGCATGGATTATCTCCGGTTTCGGACAGGCATCCACTGTACCGCCGCGGCCGGCGTCTGGCCATGACCGCGGCGGATATCTGCGTTGCACCAATGCAACGGACGCGGGACTCAGAACCCGAGCGAGGCGCCGGCGCCGAACAGCGTGGCCAGGCCCATCACCGCGAACATCGCGGCGGCGATGCCGTGCACCAGTTTCATCGGGATGCGGGCCGCGAAGCGGTCGCCGATGAACACCGCCGGCACGTCGGCGATCAGCATGCCGAGCGTGGTGCCGATCACCACCAGCACCGGATCGGGATAATGCGCGGCCATGGCCACGGTGGCGATCTGGGTCTTGTCGCCCATTTCGGCCAGGAAGAAGGTGATCAAAGTGGCGCCGAACACGCCGAACTTCTTGGCCACCTGCATCTCCTCTTCCTCGATCTTGTCGGGAATCAGGGTCCAGACCGCCATGCCGAGGAAGGACAGGCCCAGGATCCAGCGCAGGATGTCCGGGCTGAGGGTGGCGGTGATCCAGGCGCCGAGGGCGCCGGCCATGGCGTGGTTGAGGACGGTGGCGACCAGGATGCCGGCGATGATCGGCAATGGCTTCTTGAAGCGGGTGGCGAGCAGAAAGGCGAGCAACTGGGTCTTGTCGCCGATTTCAGCCAACGCAACGACACCGGTGGAGACGAACAGGGATTCCATAATGATGATTCCAGGCCGGAAACGGACGAATGACCCCCCCGCCCGCCCGGCCGATGCGGGGGCGAAGGAGTCAAAGGTCTTGCCAGGCCGGCGGGCCGCTGCGCCATGGCCGGTTCAGGCCAAGTATGTTGACGCGGGCATCTTGCGAGAAGAGAGGCTACTCCCCAATGACCGGCGCAGTATAGCACGCCGGCGGGCGCTCAGCCGCCGGCGGGCACCACCATCACGGTCAGGCGGCCGGTGCAGACCAGCTTGCCGGTGGCCTCGTCGTGGATGTCGACCTGCCACAGGTGCGTGCGCTTGCCGGCATGCACCAGCTTGCCGGTGCCGCGCACGAAGCCTTGGGTGACCGCGCGCACGTGGTTGGCGTTGATTTCCACCCCGACCGGCTGCTCACGTTCAAGATCGAGCAGCAGGCAGGAGCCCATCGAGCCGATGCTTTCGATCAGGGCCATGCTGGCGCCGCCGTGCAGCAGGCCCATCGGCTGGTGCGTGCGGGCGTCGACCGGCATGCGCGCGACCAGATGCTCGTCGCCGAGTTCGACGCAGACGATGTCCAAGGTCTGCATCAGCGTGTTCCGGCTCCAGCCGTTGATGGTGTCCAGGGGCAGGCGCTTCAGGGGCATGGCGGTTCCGTATCGGTGAGGGCTCAGCGCAACTGGCTGTCCTTGCTGCCACGCCGGTTGTAGCCGCTGAAGGCAGCCTGTTCGCGGTCATGGGCGGCCTGGCAGTTCACGCACAGACGCACGCCGGGCACGGCCTGGCGCCGCGCCTCGGGGCTGGGCACATCGCACTCCTCACAGCGGCTCAGG
>CAZRXZ010000207.1:0-3054 GCA_964604095.1 uncultured Arenimonas sp.
CCGGTCACGCACACGTCCTTGACGCCGAAGCCGCGCACCCGCTCGAGGATGGCGTCGATGTCGGACCACTCGCCGCCGTAGAAGGCGTAGGCGGTATCGCAGTAGGTACAGCGCAGCGGGCACCCGGTCAGGCGCACGAATACGGTGGGCAGCCCGGCGCTGCGCGCCTCGCCCTGCAGCGAGAGGAAGATCTCGCTGAGCTTCAGGCGCTCCGTCGCCGCGGCATCACTGGCCAAGGCTGAGCCCACGCAGGCGGCTGCGCGCCATTTCCGCCACCGGATGCTGCGGATACAGGGCGATGACCTGCTCCAGCGCCTTGCGGCCCTGCTCCAGCTGCTTGAGTTCGATCAGGCAATACGCGGCCTTGAGCTTGGCGTCCGGCGCCTTGCCGGAATCGCCGAAGCGCTCGCCCAGGATGCCGAAACTCTTCAGCGCCAGCCCGTACTCCTTGCTGATGTAATAGCTCTCGCCCAGCCAATACCAGGCGTTCGGCGCCAAGGCGCTGTCCGGGTAGGCCTGCAGGAAGGACTGGAAGCCGCCGATGGCGCCGGCGGCATCGCCTTGCTTGATCAGGCGGGCATACGCGGCCTGGTAGGCGGCCGACTCCTCACCGCCCGGCGCCGAGGCCGGTTTGGGCGCGACGGCCGGCACCGTGGCCGTCGCCGGCGTGGCGGCGGACGGCTTGACCGCCGCCCCGCCCGACTCCAGCGCGCTGACCCGCGACTCCAGGTCGATGTACTGCTCGCGGTTGCGCTGCCGCGCCTGTTCCAGCTCGTTCTGCAAGGTCTCGACTTCGGCACGCAGGGCGCGGATCTCGTCCTGCATCTGCGTGGTCCGGTTCAGCAGCTCGATGTTGGCCTGGCTGCTGCCCTGGAGTTGGCCGGCGGACTGCTTTTCCAGCGCGCTGACCCGGTCGGCCAGGGTGGCGCGCTGGGCCTGCGCCGGCAGGGCCGACGCAAGCAGCAGCAGACAGGCGCCCAGACGGGACGCGGTCATCGCTTATTTCACCGCGTAGCTGATTTCGACGCGGCGGTTCTGCGACCAGCAGCCCTCTTCGCTGTCCAGGCAGACCGGGCGTTCTTCGCCGGCGCTGACCACGGCGATGCGCGCGGTATCGGCGCCGTTGGCGCTGAAGGCGGCCGACACGGCGTTGCCGCGGCGCTCGCCCAGGCCGATGTTGTATTCACGGGTGCCGCGTTCGTCGGCATGGCCTTCCAGACGCATTTGGGCGCCCGGGCGGTCACGCAGGTACTTGGCATGGCAGGCGATGGTGGCCTGGAACTCCGGCTTCAGCAGGTCCTGGTCGAAGTCGAAGTAGACCACACGCTGGCGCAGGCAGGCGTTGGTGTCCAGGTCGGCCGGGGTGAACGCACCGTCTTCGGCGATGGCGTTGCCTTGGTCGACCTGCTCTTCCTGCTGCTTGCCGGCGTTCGGATCGACGACGACTTCTTCTTTCACCTTCTTGTTACAGGCGGCCAGGCTCAGGACGGCCAGCAGCACGGCGGCGGTTTTCAGTTGCTTGTTCATGGAAACACCTCGGGGTTGGCTTGGGTGGTGGTGGGGGTGATCGGAAAGCGGCGCCTCAGCGGTAGGGCGACCAGGCCGGCTCGCGCACATCGCCATCGGACAGCACCAGGCGCTGGCGCACGCGACCGTCCGCGGAGACCGCGTACAGCACGCCGCGGCGGCCTTCCTTGGTGGCGTACAGGATCATGCTGGCGTTGGGCGCGAAGCTGGGCGATTCGTCCAGATTGCCGGGCGAGAGGGTCTGCCAGCGGCCGTTGCCGCCGAAGCTGCGGTCGAGCAACGCGATGCGGTAGACGTTACCGCCGCCCTGCGCCATGGCGATGCGCTTGCCGTCGTAGGACACCGTGGCGCGGGCGTTGTATTCGCCGCTGAAGCTGACGCGGCGCGCGTCGCCGCCGGTTGCCGGAACCTGGTAGATCTGCGGCTTGCCGGCGCGGTCGGAGGTGAACAGCAGGCTCTGTCCGTCCGGCATCCAGACCGCCTCGGTGTCGATGCCGTAATGGTTGGTGAGCTGCCGCAACGAGCGGCTGGCGATGTCCATCACGTAGATTTCCGGGTTGCCGGATTTCGACAGGGTCAGCGCCAGTTTGCTGCCGTCCGGCGAGAACGCCGGCGCGCCGTTGATGCCCTTGGCGGCGGACACCGGCTCGGTCGCGCCGGCGCCGGTGGCCAGCTCGACGATATAGACCGCCGAACTGCCCTTCTGGAAGCTGACGTAGGCGATGCGCTTGCCGTCCGGGCTCCAGGCCGGCGACAGCAGCGGTTCGCGCGAACGCACCAGGGTCTGCGGGTTGTAGCCGTCGGAATCGGCGACCATCAGCCGGTATTCGATGCCCTGGCCCAGGCCGCTGGCGGTCACATAGGCGATGCGGGTGTCGAACGCGCCGCGCACCCCGAGGATCTTCTCGTAGATCTGGTCGGCGATCTGGTGCGCCGCGCGGCGCAGGCCTTTGGCGCGCGCCGGCATCGACAGGGTCAGCAGCGCCTGTTGCTTGGCGACGTCGAACAGTTCGTACTGGATGCTGTAATTGCCGTCGGCGCCGTCAAGCACGCGGCCGACCACCAGGAAATCCTGCTTGAGCTTCTTCCACTCGGCGAAACGCACGTCGGCGCCGCGCACGGGGCGCTCGACCACGCGCGACTCCTCCAGCGAACGGAACTGGCCGGAACGGTTCAGGTCGTCGCGGACGATCTTGGCCACGTCGTGCTCCGGCTGCGCCTTGCCGCCCTGGTACGGCATCGGCACGATGGCGATCGACAGCGCGGCCTCGTTGCCGACCACCACGCCGGCGTCGAGCGACTGCGCGCCGGCCGTCAACGGCAGCGCCAGCCCCAGAAGGCAACCCAGCAGGAATTTTCTCATCGGCACACCTCATCGGGATAACAGAACGTCAGCGTTACTTTACGCTGAAACACCGCCTCGAAGCCAGCGTACGGCATCGGCGACTTGTACAGCGCGCGCTCGATCGACTCGCGGCCCTGCGTGTCCAGCGGGCAGGACAGGAACGCGACGTCGATCACTTCGCC
>CAZRXZ010000208.1:0-3047 GCA_964604095.1 uncultured Arenimonas sp.
GCCACCGCCTGCAGCTGCGCTTCCTTTTCGCGGCCGCGCTGCAGCTGCCAGAGGCCGAGCCGCAGCAGCAACAGCTCCACGGCCAAGGCCAGCAGCACCGCGATTAAGCGCGTTTTCACCCGGGCACTCCGCATTTCGCCGATAATGGCGATATTACCCCGCATCCGGTGAATCCCATGCAAAAGCTGCTCATCATCGCCTTCATTCTCGTCATCGTCTGGAACCTGGGCGCCGGCCTGTACTACATGATGGTCGACAAGGGCAAAAGCGACCGCACGGTGAAATCGCTGTCCTGGCGCATCGGCCTGTCGGTGCTGCTGATCCTGCTGGTGGTCGCCGGCATCTTCACCGGGGTGATCAAACCGCACGGCGTGCACGGCTGAACGCACGAACCCTGAAGCGGAAAGGCCGGCTTGCGCCGGCCTTTTTCGTTACAGCACGTAGACGAACAGGAACAGCAGCAGCCAGACCACGTCGACGAAGTGCCAGTACCAGGCCACCGCCTCGAACGCGAAGTGGTGGTCCTTGCTGAAGTGGCCCTTGGCGCAGCGCAGCCACATCACGGCCAGCATGATGGTGCCGAACAACACGTGCATGCCGTGGAAGCCGGTCAGCATGAAGAAGGTGGAGCCGTAGATGCCCGAACCCAGGGTCAGGTTCAGCTCGTGGTAGGCGTGCACGTATTCCTCGGCCTGCAGCACCAGGAACACCGCGCCGAGCAGCACGGTGGCGCCCAGCCACCACAGCAGCGGCTTGCGCTCGTTGGCCTTCAGCGCGTGGTGCGCCAGGGTGATGGTGACGCCGGAGGTCAGCAGGATCAGGGTGTTGATCAGCGGCAGGCCCCAGGCCGGGATGGTCTCGAAGGCGCCGCCGATGGCGGTCGGGCCGTTGGTCGGCCAGCCGGCCACGAAGCCCTGCCACAGGTACTGATTGGTCAGCGCGCCGTCGCCCTCGCCCGAGAGCCACGGCAACACGAACTGGCGGGCGTAGAACAGGGCGCCGAAGAAGGCGGCGAAGAACATCACTTCCGAGAAGATGAACCACATCATGCCCATGCGGAACGAGGTGTCGACCTGGTCGTTGTACTTGCCCTGCAGCGACTCGGAGATGACGTCGCCGAACCAGGAGCCCAGCACCAGCAGCACGGCCAGCAGGCCGGCGAAGAACAGGCCCTGGCCCCAGGACACGCCGTTGAACCAGTTGGCCACGCCGATCATCATGATGAACAGGGCGATGGAGCCGAAGAACGGCCAGCGGCTGTGGTGCGGAACGAAGTAGATGTCGGCGTCGTGGTTCTGGGTAGTGGCCATGGTAATCCCCGGATTGCTGGGTTAAGGCGCCGCCAAGGCGGTGCCGGGTGCCGCGCCCGCGCTCAGTTTCGCGGTGGCGGCGTCATTGATGAAGAAGGTGTACGACAGGGTCAGGGTGCTGACTTCCTTCGGGAGGTCGGCGCTGACGATGAAACGCACCGGCATGCGCTTGGACTCGCCGGGCTGCAGCGCCTGCTCGGTGAAGCAGAAGCACTCGGTCTTGTTGAAGAAGGCCGAGAACTGGTTCGGCGCCACCGACGGCGTGGCGTTGCCGACGTTGGCGAACGCCGCGGTGTTGACCGCCGTGTACGAGGCCTCGTAGACCTTGCCGGGCGTGACCGTCATGCTCAGCTGGTCGGGCTGGAAGCGCCACGGCAGCTTGGAGTTCACGGTGCCGTCGAAGTAGACCTTCACCGTGCGCTTCTCGTCGACCGCGGCGCCCTTCACGGGCGCGGCGGCGGCGGTGTTGTCGAGCTTGACGCCGAAGATCTTCTCGCAGGCGATGTTGTACATCGGCACCATCGCGAAGGCGAAGCCGAACGCGGCCACCGCCAGCCAGATCATCTTGCGCGTGCCGCGCCGGGTGTGCTGCTCGCTCATGGCGTCGCCATCCGCTCCGTCAGTGGCTCACGTCGTCGTGGGCCAGGTCGCCGGGCTTGATCACCGGCGGCTTCTCGAAGGTGTGGTGCGGCGCCGGGCTCGGCACGGTCCACTCCAGGCCCTTGGCGCCTTCCCAGCTGCGCGCTTCGGCTTTGGCGCCGCCGCGCACCGCCTTCCAGACGATGTAGGCGAACAGCAGCTGGCTCAGGCCGAAGCCGAAACCGCCGATGGACGACCACATGTTGAAGTCGGCGAAGGCCGGGTTGTAGTCCGGGACGCGGCGTTGCATGCCGGCCAGGCCCAGGAAGTGCTGCGGGAAGAACAGCACGTTGACGAAGATGGTGGACAGCCAGAAGTGCCACTTGCCCAGGGTCTCGCTGTACATGTGGCCGGTCCACTTCGGCAACCAGTAGTAGGCGCCGGCCATGATCGCGAACACCGCGCCGGTCACCAGCACGTAGTGGAAGTGGGCGACCACGAAGTAGGTGTCGTGGTACTGGAAGTCGGCCGGCACGATGGCCAGCATCAGGCCGGAGAAGCCGCCGATGGTGAACATCACCACGAAGCCCAGGGCGAACAGCATCGGGGTCTCGAAGCTGATCGAACCGCGCCACAGGGTGGTGACCCAGTTGAACACCTTCACGCCGGTCGGGATGGCGATCAGCATGGTGGCGTACATGAAGTACAGCTCGCCGCCCAGCGGCATGCCGACGGTGAACATGTGGTGCGCCCAGACGATGAACGACAGGAACGCGATCGAAGCGGTGGCGTACACCATGGCCTGGTAGCCGAACAGCGGCTTGCGGGCGAAGGTCGGGATGATCTCCGACACGATGCCGAACGCCGGCAGGATCATGATGTAGACCTCGGGGTGGCCGAAGAACCAGAAGATGTGCTGGTACATGACCGGATCGCCGCCGCCGGCGGCGTTGAAGAAGCTGGTGCCGAAGAACTTGTCGGTCAGCAGCATGGTGACCGAACCGGCCAGTACCGGCATCACCGCGATCAGCAGGAAGGCGGTGATCAGCCAGGTCCAGACGAAGATCGGCATCTTCAGCAGGTCCATGCCCGGCGCGCGCATGTTGAGCACGGTGGCGATGATGTTGATCGCGCCCATAATCTAGCTGACGCCCATCA
>CAZRXZ010000209.1:0-3041 GCA_964604095.1 uncultured Arenimonas sp.
AACTGGAGAACGCCTGTTGGCGCATGGCCTCGGGCGCCGCGCACGAACGGCTTGAGCTGGAGGATTGGCAGCCCGCCACGGCCACCCCGGCACCGGTTGCCGTCGGCGACGGCGGCTGGGAAACCCAGCTGGCGCGCGAGGCCTTGGCCCTGCTGCAGCAGGGCCGCAGCGAAATCCATCCGGCGCTGAAGGCCCGCTTCGAGCAGGCCTTGCTGGAAGCCGCGCTGCAGTTCACCCGCGGCCGCCGGCAGCAGGCCGCGGCACTGCTCGGCCTGGGCCGCAACACCCTCACCCGCAAACTGGGCGCCAAGCGCGCGCCGAAGGACGATGCATGAGTCTGCGTATCCGGGATGCCGCCGCCGCCGACGTGCCGCTGTTGGTGCGCTGGGCGCAGGCCATGGCGTTCGAGACCGAAGGCAAGCGCCTGGCCGATGACGAACTCGGTCCGGGCGTGGCGCGCGGCATCGCCGAACCGGCGCTGGCGCGCTATTTCGTGGCCGAAATCGCCGGCAAGCCGGTGGGCACGCTGATGCTGACGACCGAATGGAGCGATTGGCGCAACGGCCTGTGGTGGTGGATCCAGAGCGTGTACGTGGCGCCGGAAGCGCGCCGGCGCGGGGTGTACCGCGCGCTGTACGCGCATGTGCGCGCCCTGGCCGAGGCCGATCCGGGCGTGTGCGGCCTGCGCCTGTACGTGGAGCGCGAGAACCTGGCGGCGCAGCGCACCTATGCCGCGCTCGGCATGCGCGACGCCCATTACCTGATCTACGAAGACGGCCTGACGCGCCGCTGAGCGCCGGCTTCAGCCCTGCAGCACGGCGCGCGCGGTTTCCGCGTCCGGGCAGAAATCGAACTCCACGGCGATGCCGTGCGCGGTCAACAGCGCGGCGATCTGCCGTTGCCGCATCTCGAACATCTGGAAGCGGCGTTCCAGCTGTTCGCAATCCAGGCCGTCCGGCGTCGGTTGCAGGCGCGCCCACTGGTGCGCGTCCAGCAACGCGATGTGCGCGGTGTTGCCGGCCAGGTACACCAGCGGTTCGGGCGCGGCATCCAGCCAGGCCGTGCGTTCGGGCGCGAACAGGGCGGTTTCGATCAAGGGCCAGACCGGTTCCAGGCCGTTGTGGCCGTATTGCATGGCCATCATCGCCACGCCGTCGTGCAGGGTCATCAGCCGCGCGTGTTCGATGTCGGCGCCGAAGGCTTCCTGCGCGTAGAGCGCGGTGCCGGCGCCGGCCATGCCGCGCTCCATCAGTTCGGCTTCCAGGTGGTCCTGAATCGGGCCGAGCGCCGAGGCCGGGCCCGAGAGCACGAACGGCACCCAGCGCAACGGGCCGTGCAGGTATTCGGCATCCGGCTGCAGGCCGGGCGGCATGGCACCGTCGTGGCTGCCCAGGCACAGCAGGCGCGATTCCGGCGATTTCGGCGCCAGATGCGCCAGCCGGGCGATTTCGGCATGCAACGGCCAGCCCGGACGCAGCACCTCGGTCGGGTCGAACGCGGCCGCGGCCAGGCTGATGTCGATGTCGGTGCGTCCGCCCAACCAGGGCTTCAGGTCGGCGGCCAGCAGTTCGCCCAAGCGGCCGGCGCCGGCCACGTCCAGGGCCGGTTTCGTCAGTTGCCGACCCGGGCAAAGTTCCAGGGCCAGCAGGCCATAGCTGTAAATGGTCTCAGGCATGCGTTACCATACTCGGGAGTTTGGAGAGATTCCAGCGCCAGGCCGGCGCGGCCTATGCCGCGTTCGCCGATTTTACACCCTTAAGGAGCCGTTCCATGTCCGCACCGCGTCGCGTCGCCATTCTCGGCGGCATCCGAATCCCGTTCTGCCGCAACAACACCGCCTACTACGACCTTGGCAACCTGGGCCTGTCCACGCTGGTGCTCGGCGGCCTGGTCGAGAAATTCCAGCTGCAGGGCCAGACCCTGGGCGAGGTGGCGATGGGCGCCGTGCTCAAGCACTCCAGCGACTTCAACCTGGCGCGCGAAGCCACGCTGTCGTCCGGGCTGTCGCCGTACACGCCGGGCATCACCATCACCCGCGCCTGCGGCACCGGCCTGGATGCGCTGATCACCGTCGCCAACAAGATCGCGCTCGGCCAGATCGAGGCCGGCATCGGCGGCGGTTCCGACACCACCTCGGACGTGCCGATCGCGGTCAACAAGAAGCTGCGCCGCCGCCTGCTCGACCTCAACCGCGCGCGCAGCCTGGGCGAGCGCATCAAGGCCGCGCTGAAAGGCTTCTCCTTCGGCGAATTCAAGCCCGAATTCCCGGGCGTGGCCGAGCCGCGCACCGGCAAGAGCATGGGCGAGAGCTGCGAGGACATGGCCAAGCAGTGGCAGATCCCGCGCGAAGCGCAGGACCAGCTGGCCTTCGAATCGCACCAAAAAGCCGCCGCGGCCTACGCGCGCGGCTTCTACAGCGACCTGGTGATGCCGATCCGCGGCCTGGAACGCGACAACATCCTGCGCCCGGACACCAGCCTGGAAAAGCTGGCGACGCTGAAGCCGGCGTTCGACAAGCGCTCCGGCAAGGGCACGCTGACCGCCGGCAACTCCACCAACCTCAGCGACGGCGCCTCGGCCGCGTTGCTGTCCTCGGAAGACTGGGCCAAGGCCAACGGCAAGGAGATCCAGGCCTATCTGGTCGACGCGCAGGTGGCCGCGGTCGATTTCGTCGGCGGCGACGGCCTGCTGATGGCGCCGGCCTGGGCGGTGGCGCAGCTGCTGAAACGCAATAACCTGACATTGCAGGATTTCGATTTCTACGAAATCCACGAAGCGTTCGCGGCGCAGGTGCTGTGCACGCTGAAGGCCTGGGAGTCGGAGGAGTTCTGCAAGACCCGGCTCGGTCTGGACGGCGCGCTGGGCAGCATCGACCGCAGCAAGCTCAACGTGGTCGGTTCCTCGCTGGCGCTCGGCCATCCGTTCGCCGCCACCGGCGCGCGCATCGTGGCCACCGCCGCCAAGCTGCTGAAGGAAAAAGGCCAGGGCCGCGCGCTGATCTCGATCTGCACCGCCGGCGGCATGGGCGTGGCGGCCATCGT
>CAZRXZ010000210.1:0-3002 GCA_964604095.1 uncultured Arenimonas sp.
CAGCTTCCGCAGCCGCAAGATCGACGTGCTGGTGCGCGCCAGCCAGAACGACCGCGCGACCGTGGATGACATCCGCAACCTGATCGTCAATCCCGGCGCCGCCAATCCGGTGACGCTGGCCACCGTGGCCGACGTGGTCGCGACCACCGGGCCGAGCGAGATCCACCGCGCCGACCAAGTGCGCGTGGCGGTGGTGTCGGCCAACCTGCGCGATATCGACCTGGGTACGGCGGTGGCCGAGGTGCAGGACATGGTGCGCGCCGATCCGCTCAGCGCCGGCATCGGCATGCACATCGGCGGGCAGGGCGAGGAGCTGGCCGAGTCGATCGGCTCGTTGCTGTTCGCCTTCGGCCTGGCGGTGTTCCTGGTCTATCTGGTGATGGCTTCGCAGTTCGAGTCGCTGCTGCATCCGTTCGTCATCCTGTTCAGCATCCCGCTGGCGCTGGTCGGCGCGATCCTGGCCCTGCTGTTGACCGGCTCCACGGTCTCGGTGGTGGTGTTCATCGGCCTGATCCTGCTGGTCGGCCTGGTGGTGAAGAACGCCATCATCCTGGTCGACCGCGTCAACCAGGCGCGCGAGGCCGGCCTGGCCAAGCGCGAAGCACTGATCGAGGGCGCGCGCTCGCGTCTGCGCCCGATCGTGATGACCACGCTGTGCACGCTGTTCGGCTTCCTGCCGCTGGCGGTGGCCAGCGGTGACGGCGCCGAGGTGCGCGCGCCGATGGCGATCACGGTGATCGGCGGCCTGCTGGTCTCGACCCTGCTGACGCTGCTGGTCATCCCGGTGGTGTACGACCTGCTGGACCGCAAGCCGGACGCGTTCTACGTGGCCCGCGGCCGCATGGCGCGCGCGCGCTCCGAGGACGAGCTGGATGCGGGGGGCGGCGCCGCATGAGCATCGCCGAATTCAGCATCAAACGCCCCGTCACCACGGTGATGTTCTTCGTCTCGATGTTCGTGGTCGGCTTGATCGCGGCCGTGCGCCTGCCGCTGGAGGCCTTCCCGGCGGTGACTTTCCCGGGCATCTTCCTGCAGCTGCCGTACAGCGGTTCGACGCCGGAGGAGGTGGAGCGCACCGTGCTGCGTCCGGTCGAGGAGGCGGTTTCGACCATGACCGGCGTCAAGCGCATGGAGGGCAGCGCGCGTGCCGACGGCGCCTCGATGTTCATCCAGTTCTCGGATTGGGAGCGCGACGTCGCGATCGCCGCGTCCGACGCGCGCGAGCGCATCGACGCCATCCGCGACGAGCTGCCGGACGACCTGCAGCGCTATTTCGTGATGAAGTTCTCGACCAGCGACGAGCCGGTGCTGAAGGTCCGCCTGGCCAGCAACCGTGACCTGACGCGCGAATACGACATGATCGAGCGCGAGTTCAAGCGCCGTCTGGAACGCATCAACGGCGTGGCCCGCGTCGATGTCACCGGCGCGTCGCCGAACGAGGTCGAGATCGCCATCGCGCAGGACCGGCTGGACGCCCGCGGCATCAGCCTGAACCAGCTCAACAGCCGCCTGCGCGACGCCAACTTCTCGGTCTCGGCCGGACAGATCGACGACGGCGGGCGGCGTTTCCGCGTGCAGCCGGTCGGCGAGATCGTCGACCTGCAGCAGTACCGCGACATGGTCATCGACGGCAAGGGCACGCGCCTGGGCGATGTCGCCGACGTGCAGCTCAAGCCGGCGCGCATGGATTACGGCCGTCGCCTGGACGGCCGCCCGGCGGTCGGCCTCGACATCTTCAAGGAGCGCAGCGCCAACCTGGTGCAGGTGGCGCGCGAGGTGCTGGCCGAGGTCGACGCCGTCTCGCGCGATCCGGAAATGGACGGCGTGCAGGTGCTGGTGATCGAGAACCAGGGCGAGGCGGTGACCGGCTCGCTGCTGGAGCTGGCCGAGGCCGGCCTGGTCGGCCTGCTGCTGTCGATCATCGTGCTGTACTTCTTCCTGCGCCATTGGCCGTCGACGCTGATGGTCACCACCGCGATCCCGATCTGCTTCGTGATGACGCTCGGCTTCATGTACTTCGCGGGCGTCACCCTCAACATCCTGACCATGATGGGCCTGCTGCTCGCGGTCGGCATGCTGGTCGACAACGCGGTGGTGGTGGTGGAGAGCATCTACCAGGAGCGCGAACGCATGCCCGGGCAGCCGGTGCGCGCGTCCTTGGTCGGCACCCGCAACGTCGCCATCGCGCTCTCGGCCGGCACGCTCTGCCACTGCATCGTGTTCGTGCCGAACCTGTTCGGCGAGCGCAACATGCTCAGCATCTTCATGTCGCAGATCGCCATCACCATCTCGGTGTCGCTGCTGGCCTCGTGGCTGGTCGCGGTCAGCCTGATCCCGATGCTGTCGGCCCGGCTGAAGACGCCGCCGGCGGTGCGCAGCGAGGGCGGCCTGATTCCGCGCCTGCAGCGGCGTTACGCCGATTTCCTGCGCTGGACCCTGGAGCACCGCGGCAAAAGCGTGCTCGGCATCCTGTTGATCGTGGCGGCCAGCGTGGTTCCCATGACCCAGATGAAGACCAACATGTTCGGCGGCGAGGACATCGGCGAGACCAGCGTGTTCTACCAGTGGAACGGCGCCTACACCAAGGAGCAGATGTCCGACGAGGTGGCCCGCGTCGAAGCCTTCCTGGAAGCCAACCGCAAGAAGTACGGCATCACCCAGATCTATTCGTACTACAGCGAGCAGGGCTGGGGCGGCACCAACATCACCTTCGAATCCGACAGTGCGGAGGACAGCAAGAAGCGCATCGAGCAGCTGCGCGAGGCCTTGCCGAAGTCGGCACGCGCCAAGCTCGGCATCGGCAACCAGGGCGGCGGTCCCGGCGGTGGCGGCGGCTTCGGCGGCAACACGGTTCAGGTCCAGCTGGTCGGCGACTCCTCGGAGACGCTCAAGGCCCTGGGTTCGGACATCGTGCCGATGCTGGCGACGCTGCCGCAGCTGCGCGACGTGCGCGTCAACGTCGGCGACAAGAACAGCGAGCTGTCGGTGCGCGTCGACCGCGA
>CAZRXZ010000211.1:0-2999 GCA_964604095.1 uncultured Arenimonas sp.
AGATGCGGCCCGCGCGAGTAGCCGCTGTTGCCGCTTTGCCCGATGACGCTGCCCAAGGCCAGCCATTGGCCGGGCTTGACCGTGACGCTGTCCTGCATCAGGTGCGCGTACACCGCCATGCTGCCGTCTTCGTGCAGGATGCGGACCAGATTGGCCTTGTCGCGGTCGTCGTCGCGCTCGCCGCCGTCGTCTGGGAAGTTGTCCACCACCTCCATCACCGTGCCGCTGCGCGCGGCCAGCACCGGCGTGCCCAGCAACAGCGGGATGTCGACCGCGTAGGCGTTGGCCTCGTCGTGATGGCTGGCAGGGCCGTGGAAGCCCTGGCTCACCGACCAGTCGGCATACAGGCTGAACGGCTGCCGGTATTCGCTGCCGTCGTGCGTGGCCGGCCGGCCCGGAACCGTGCTCAGGCTCAATCCGTTCAGGCCGTCGGCGGCCACGCCGTCGATCCGGAAACGGCCCGGCCCGTTCAGCACGCGTTCGTCCAGGATGCGCCCGTTACGGTCCTGCAGGCGGATCTGGACCGGTCCGAACAGGGTGGTCTCGACGCTGACCGCGTCCGCCCGGGCTTGGCGGTTGAGCACCAGCGCGGTCTGCGCGCCGGCCGGTCCGGCCAGCAGGGCGGCCAGCGCCGCAAGGCAGGCGTAGCGGTTCACGCCGCGAAATAGTCGTCGATCGGCTGCGGCCGGTGGATGCCGAAGCCCTGCACCTTGTCGACCCCGAGCGCACGCAGCTGCAGGCCCAGCTCGTCGGATTCGCAATGCTCGGCCACGGTGGTCTTCTTCAGCACATGCGCGATTTCGGTGATGGCGCGGATGACCGACTGCGACAGTTCCGAGGTCTGCAGTTCGCGCACGAAGCTGCCGTCGATCTTGAAGATGTCCACGTCCAGGCTCTGCAGGTACTTGAACGAGCAGAAACCGGAGCCGAAATCGTCGAGCGCGAACCGGCAGCCCAGCCGGCGCAGCTCGGCGATCAGCGACTGGGCATGCGCCAGGTCGTGCATGGCGCTGGTTTCGGTGATCTCGAAGATGATCTTGTAGGCCGGGAAGCTCGAGCGCGCCAGCCGCTCGCGCAGGAACGGCGCGAAGCTTTCGTCCTGCATGGAGCCGGCCGACAGGTTGATCGCGCAGGCCGACACCGTGTCCGCCTCGGCCGGATGCGTCTCCATCCAGCGCAGCACCAGGTCGATCACGTGCCGGTCGATCTTCGGGCCGAGCTGGAAGCGTTCGGCCGCCGGGATGAACAGGCCGGGCGGCAACAGGCGGCCGCTGTCGGGTTCGCGCAGGCGCAGCAGGATCTCGAAGTGCCGGCCTTGTCCGGCGCCGTCGCCGAGCGTGCGGATGTCCTGGCAGTGCAGCTCGAACAGGTTCAGGTTCAGGGCCTGGCGGATGCGCACGGCCCATTGCATGGCATCGGTCCGGTCCTGCAGCGCCGCGCTGTTCTGGTCGGCGATGCACAGACGGTTGCCGCCGAGCTCCTTGGCGGTGAAGCAGGCGGCGTCGGCCTGCGACAGCAGCTGGGCGTAATCGCCTTGGCCCGGCTTGAGCGTGGTCAGGCCGATGCTGGCGGTGGTCGACAGGATCTGGCCGTCCCAGCCGGTGCGGAACGATTCGATGGCCCGCAGCACCCGCTCGGCGCGCAGTTCGGCTTCGCGCCCCTGGCAATGGAACAGCAGGGCGAATTCGTCGCCGCCGATGCGGAATACGCGGTCGCTGGCGTACAGGTGCGTGCCCAGCAACGACGCCACGGCCTTGATCAGGGCGTCGCCGGCGGCGTGGCTGGCGGTGTCGTTGACCAGGGTGAAATGGTCGAAGTCGAGATAGCCGAGCGTCCAGGGCGTGCCGTTGGAGTCCAGCAATCCGCGCGCGGTCACCTCGAACGCGGTCCGGTTCGGCAGGCCGGTGTCGATGTCGGTGGTGGCGCGCTGGAACAGTTGGCGCGCGGATTTCCGGATTTCGTGGGTGCTGGCCATCAGGATCATCGGGAACAGGGCCAGCAGCACCAGGAACACCAGCAGGTACAGGCGGTCGGTGGTTTCGGTGGGCGGTTCGAATCCGCTCAGCCCCAATCCGACCATGCTGGCGATGGCCAGCACGGTCACCGCGTTGCCGAACGCGGTCCAGATCGGCGGCAGTCGGATGGCGCTCCACACCACCAAGGCCACCGGCACCACCGACAGGCCCAGCACATAGCTGCTGCGGCTGAAGCCGCTCAGGAAGATCAGCACCAGGGAGAGCGTCAACAGCAGCAGCCAAAGCAGCTTGCCCTGCGTGCCGGCGTAATCGAAATCGGCGTTGGATTCTTCCTGCGCGCGCGTGCGCGACAGCGCCAGCAAGGCGGCCGGCGTGATGCAGACCATGCCGAGCAGGTCGCCCAGGCCCCATTGCAGCACGCTTTGCCAGAACTCGCTGCCGGCCGGATCGCCGATCAGCCCCAGCCCGCCGATGCCGAGCACGCCGCTGACCAACGACATCGCCATCGCGGCCTGCAGCAGGCCGAAGCCGCCGCGGATCGACAGCATGCGTTCCTCGCCCTGCCAGCGGTTGAACAGCACCGCCACCACCAGGCCGCCGACGTTGGCCGCGATCGATACCAGCGTGAAGGGACCGGGCTCGCGCTCGAACAGGCTGTGGAACAGGAACAGGGCGGCGGCCAGCGGCAGGCACCAGATCAGGCCGTAGCGCACGGCGAAAGCCAGCGCCAGTCCGGAGGCCGGCCACAGCAGGGAAACCTGGCCGGGCGTGGCGATGGAGGCCAGGGCCAGATAGCAGAGCGCGATATAGAGCACGATGAACAGCGTGACTCTGTCCCAGGTCAAGCTCCGGAAAGCCTCTTTCACGTCATCGTCCCCCGTTACCGGCCGCGGGAAGCCCTATCACCGCATCAGCATTCAATCACATTTACCGCCAGCCCGCCACGCGAGGTCTCTTTGTATTTCTCCGCCATGTCGCGGCCGGTGTCGCGCATGGTCTTGATCACCTTGTCGAGCGAGACGT
>CAZRXZ010000212.1:0-2972 GCA_964604095.1 uncultured Arenimonas sp.
CCGACCTGCCGGACGCCGAGTTCGCGCGCTGGCTGTGCGTGGAGAAGGGCGTGGCCGCGATTCCGCTGTCGCCGTTCTACGAGCGGCCGCCGGAGGGCCAGCGCCTGATCCGCCTGTGCTTCGCCAAGAACCCGGAAACCCTGGATGCCGCCATCGCGCGCCTGGAGCGGGTATGAGCGCGCCCGACCTGAACGTGGCCGTGGTGCAGGCCGACACCGTCTGGCACGATCCGGCCGCCAACCGCGCACGCTATGCCGAGCGCTTCGCGGCGCTGGCGCCCGGCACCGACCTGGTGGTGCTGCCGGAGACCTTCACCTCGGGCTTCTCCAACGAGGCCATCGGGCGCGCCGAAACCATGGACGGCGAGACCGTGGCCTGGCTGCGCGCGCAATCGGCCGCGCACGGCTTCGCCATCACCGGCAGCGTGCAGATCCGCGACGGCGGCGCGGTATACAACCGCATGCTGTGGGTGGAACCGGACGGCACGCTGCGCCATTACGACAAACGCCATCTGTTCCGCATGGCCGGCGAGCACACCCGCTACGCCGCCGGCGGCGAGCGCGTGGTGGTCGAATACAAGGGCTGGCGCATCTGCCCGCTGGTCTGCTACGACCTGCGTTTCCCGGTGTTCTCGCGCAACCGCTTCGGCCACAGCGTGCCGGACGCCTGCGATTACGATGTGTTGATCTACGTGGCCAACTGGCCGAGTCCGCGCCATTTCGCCTGGCAGACCCTGCTGAAGGCGCGGGCGATCGAGAACCTGAGTTACGTGATCGGAGTCAACCGCACCGGCACGGACGCCAACGATCTGCACTATCTGGGCGGCAGTGCCGTGCTCGATTTCCTCGGGCAGCCTTTGGCCGAGGCCGACGATGCGCCGCAGACCCTGGCCGCGCGGCTCTCGCACGCCGAATTGAATGCGTTCCGCCAGCGGTTCCCGGCCTATCTGGATGCCGACCGTTTCAGCCTCGACGCCTAACCCGCCGGAGCCCGACATGAAATCCGTTCCGCTCGCCGTTTCTCTCGCCGCCGCCATCGCCCTGCCGTTGAACACGGCCGAGGCCGCCAAAGCGATCAAGACCGCCGACTACACCTTGTTGGTGCAGGAACTGCACACCGGCCTGAAATCGCCCTGGGGCATGGCGTTCCTGCCGGATAAGCGCATCTTGGTGACCCAGAAGCCGGGCACGATGCTGATCCTGTCGTCCGACGGTCGGCGCGTGGAACAGACCGTGGCCAATCTGCCGGCGGTGGCGGCGCGCGGCCAAGGCGGTCTGCTCGATGTGGTGCTGGATCCGGATTTCGCCCGCAACCGTACCGTGTACTGGAGTTATGCCGAGCCCGGTGTCGGCGCCGAAAGCGGATTGTCCGGCACTGCCGTGGCCCGCGGCGTGCTCGGCAAAGAGGGTCTGTCCGGCATCCGCGTGATCTACCGGCAAACGCCGAAAGTGAAGGGCAACGGCCATTTCGGCTCGCGCTTGGTGTTCGGCCGTGACGGCCATCTGTTCGTCACCCTCGGCGACCGGCAGAAGTTCACGCCGGCGCAGGACATGGCGCAGAGCCTGGGCAAGGTCGTGCGCATCACCCGCGACGGCCGTCCGGCGCCGGGCAACCCGGCCTGGAATGCCGCCGGCGCGCGCCCGGAAATCTACAGCCTCGGCCACCGCAATCCGCAGGGCGCGGCCCTGCATCCGGCTACCGGCGCGCTGTGGCTGAACGAGCACGGTCCGCAGGGCGGTGATGAAATCAACCGCGTGCAGGCCGGCCGCAACTACGGTTGGCCGGAGGCCAGTTACGGCTGCAACTACGGCCAGCCGATCGGCGATCGGTGCCGGCTCGGCGGCGGTACGCATGCGCCGAAATTCATCGAGCCGCTGAGCACGTGGACCCCGGTGTCGGTGGCGCCGTCCGGGCTGCTGTTCTATACCGGCAAGGCCTTCCCGGCCTGGAACAACGATGTGCTGATGGGTTCGCTGGCCGGGCAGTCGCTCTGGCGCCTGCGCTTTACCGGCGACCGCGAAACCGCGCGCGAACGCCTGTTGGCCGACTACGGCGAGCGCCTCCGCGACATCGAGCAGGGGCCGGACGGCTTCCTGTATCTGCTGACCGATTCCGGCAAATTGCTGCAGATCAGGCCGCTCGGCAAATAAGTCCATCCGCCCTGGCGATATGCGTCCCCAATGAAAAAGCCCGCGATCGCGGGCTTTTTCGTATCACTCAGTCGTCCGACGGGAAACCGTCTTCCGGCTTGCGCCGCTTGAACGGCGGACGCGGGCCTTTGGGCGCAAACGGGCGCTCGCCCTGCGGCTTCGGGCCGCGCGGCTTGAACGCGCCGCCGGCCGGTTTCGGACCGCGCTGGCCGTACGGGCTGTCGCCCTGCGGGCGCGGGCCTTTGGGCGCGAACGGACGGTCGCCCTGCGGTTTCGGGCCGCGCGCGGCGTACGGACGGTCGCCTTCCGGACGCGGACCGCGGTTTCCGAACGGTTTGGCGGCGCGCTCGCCGAAGGGTTTGGACGGACGTTCGCCGAACGGCTTGGGCGCCCGCGGCGCCCGCGGCGGCGCCACGCGCGAACCGGTATCGACGCCTTCCGGCACGTACCAGGATTTGAACTCGCCGCCCGGCTGGGCACCGCCGGCGCGCGGGCCTTTGTTGAAGCGCGGTTTCTCGGCGCGGTTGCCGAAGTTGTCGTCGCGCGGCGGACGCGGACCTTTGCCGAACGGCTTGGCGCCGCGCGGGGCGCGGTTGCCGGCGTTGTCGCCGCCCGGCTTGCCGCCGGCCTTGCCGAACGGTTTCTTGGCGCCGCCGGCGGGGCGGCCGCGGCCGCGCGGCCGCTGGTCTTCGCGCACATGGTCGAAGCGGCGCAGTTCGCGCGCCTCGTCGTTGACATGGCCGTTGACGTAGGCGCCTTGCGCGCGCTCGCCGCCGACGCGGATTTCGGTCGGCTTGGATTTGCGTTGGCCGATCACCGGCT
>CAZRXZ010000213.1:0-2966 GCA_964604095.1 uncultured Arenimonas sp.
CAGTCGCCGAAACGGGTCGGTTCCGGGCCCTCGCGGCCGCCGATTTCCGGCGGCGTTTCCGGATGGGGCGCCGGCGCCGCCGAATCGGGCTCCGGGCTGTGCGCCACCGCGGTATTCTCGCTAGAATGGGGCGTTTCAATCATCCGACTATGTTAAATCCCCTTGCCATGCCGTTCAAGTTAAATTTACGCGCCGCACCGGACTTCGCCCTGCCCGGCCACGCCGTGATCGGCGTCAACGGCCTGGATGCCGGCGCGTTCCTGCAGTCGCAATGCATGAATGACGTGGATGCGCTGACGCCCGGCGCCTGGCAATACAACGGCTGGCTCAATCCGCAAGGCCGGGTTCTGGCGCTGTTCTATCTGGCGAAACCGAGCACCGGCGACTACCTGATGATCCTGCCGGCCGGCGACCCGACGGCGTTGATCGAGGGACTGCGCCGCTACGTGTTCCGCGCCAAGGTGCGGCTGACGCACCTGCACGAATGGCATGCCGCCGGCTGCATCGCCGGTGACGGCCCGGCGGCGCCCGACGTGCGGAGCGAAGACGCCGACCACCACACCCTGCACATCCCCGGCGCGCCGTGGCATCGCAGCCTGCGGCTTTCCACGCGCCGCTTTCCGGCTGACGACACCGCGGCCGAAGCCTGGCATGCGCTGGACATGGCCGGCGGCTGGCCTTGGCTGCATGGCGACCAGCTCGGGCGCTGGACGCCGCAGATGCTGGGCCTGCAGCGGCTGTCGGCCTTCAGCCTGAAGAAAGGCTGCTACCCGGGCCAGGAAATCGTGGCACGCACGCATTATCTCGGCAAGAGCAAACGCGACTTGCTTTCCGTGCGCGGCAACGGCCTGCATGCCGGGCAACCCCTGCAACACGGCGCACAGGAGCTCGGCACGGTGGTCGATGCCGCCGCCGCGGGCGACTGGGGTCTGGCGGTGCTTCCGGCTCCCATGCCGGAAGCCGCCACGCTCTCGAATCCGGCCGGTGAAGCCTGCGTGACGGCGATTGAAATATGCTAGGCTTGGGCTTTGTGACAGCCCCTAACGGAGCCCCTGCATGCTGCGCAACGCCCTGTTTTCCGTCGGATTATCCGTCCTCAGCCTGAGCGCCTCGGCCGCCAACTACACGGTCACGGTCGAGCCCAACTACCCTGCCGCCCAAGCGCAGGAAATCTACAAGCCGCTGATGGCCTATCTGGGCCGCGCCACCGGGCACACCTTCACGCTCAAGACCGCCAACAACTACCACGGCTACTGGCGCGACATCCTGGCCGGCACCCCGGTCGATTTCGCCTTCGAGGAAGCGCACTTCGCCGACTTCCGCGTGCAGCGCCAGGGCTTCGTTCCGCTGGTGCGCGTGGCCGAACCGACCCAGTTCTCGCTGCTGGTCAGCCCGGAGAACACCGCCGCCGGCCCGCAGGGGCTGATGGGCGGCACCATCATCAGCATGCCCTCGCCGAGCCTGGGTTACCTGTTCCTCGGCGAACTGTATCCGAACCCGATCGCGCAGCCGGAGATCTCCTCGTCGGCACAGACCCTGAAGGACGGCGTGGACGCGGTCTTCGCGCAGGAAGCCATGGGCGCGATGGTGCCGGTGTACATCGCCCAGCAATACCCGAACCTGGAATCGGTGCATCTGTCGCGCAGCCTGCCGGGCCGCGCGTTCAGCGCCTCGGGCAAGGTGCCGGCCGCGGTCCGCAACGCGGTCACCGACGCCATGCTGAAGCTGCACGAGAACCCGAACCTGATCGACGTGCTGACCGAAATCGGCACCGCCCGCTTCGTCAAGGCCTCGGCCGCCGAAATCGCCGGCAACGAACGCATGCTGCGCCGCGTGTTCGGCTATCCGAAGGCGACGCCGAAGCCGGCCGCCGCGCCGGTGCCGGCGGCAGCCGCGAAACCGGCGGCCGCGGCCGTCAAGAAATAAGCCTCAGACCAGGTCGATGGCGGCGTTGACGATGTCGGCGTCCGCCGGAATCACCGCGAACGCGGCACCCGCCAGCGGGGTATAGGTGTCGGCGCCGACCACCCGACGCAACGGCTTGGCGCCGTGGCCGGACTCGACGATGGCGGTGATGACGCCCTCGCCCACGCCGGCGCTGCGGCGGCCTTCATCGACCACCAGGATGCGTTTGCATTCGCCGGCATGACGCGCGATGGCGGCTTCGTTCAGCGGCTGCAGCCAACGCAGGTCGACCACCCGCACCTTCCAGTTCAAGGTCTGCTCGATCTGGCGGGCGGCGCGCAGGCTCATCGGCACGCCGTTGCCGAAGGTGAACACCACCAGATCCTGGTTTTCCGGGAAATACACGCGCTCGGCGCCGATTTCCATGGCTTCCGAGGGCTCCGGGTAGCTGGTCTGCCACAGGCCGTCACCGGCCTCGTACAGGTCTTTGGTCATGTACAGCGCGATCGGCTCCAGATAGGCGCAGACGCGGCCGTCGACCTTGGCCAGCGCCATCATCGAACGCAGCATGGTCACCGCGTCGTCGCCGCGCGAGGGGCAACCGACCAGCAGGGCCGGGATGTCGCGCAGGGCGGTGATCGAGTTGTCGTTGTGGAAGTGGCCGCCGAAGCCGCGCTGGTAGCCCAGCGAGGCCACGCGCATCACCATCGGGTTGCGGTACTGGCCGTTGGAGAAGAACTGCAGGCTGCAGGCCTCGCCGCGGATCTGGTCGCAGGCGTTGTGGAAATACGCCAGGTACTGGATCTCGGGCATCGGCAGCATGCCCATGTTGGCGTAACCCTGGGCCAGGCCCAGGATCATGGTCTCGTCGAGCAGGGTGTTGAACACGCGGGCGTTCTTGAACGCCTTGTGCAGGCCCTTGGTGACGGTATACACGCCGCCCTTCTGCGCCACGTCCTCGCCGAACAGCAGTGTTTCCGGGTACTTGCAGTACAGGTCGTGCAGGGCCTGGTTGATCTGGATGGCCAGATGGCGCGGCGGCTGCCGTTCCGGCAGTTTCT
>CAZRXZ010000214.1:0-2960 GCA_964604095.1 uncultured Arenimonas sp.
TGGGTCACGAACAGGAACTGCACCGACTCGCTCATCTCGGTCACCATCGCGCTGAAGCGGCCGACGTTGGCCTCGTCCAGCGGCGCGTCGACTTCGTCGAGCAGGCAGAACGGCGACGGGTTGAGCTTGAAGATGGCGAACACCAGCGACACCGCGGTGAGCGCCTTCTCGCCGCCGGACAGCAGGGTGATGTTCGACACGCGTTTGCCGGGCGGACGCGCCATGATCGCGACGCCGGTGTCGAGCAGGTCTTCGCCGGTGAGTTCGAGATAGGCGTGGCCGCCGCCGAACAGGCGCGGGAACAGGTCCTGCACGCCGGCGTTGACGCGGTCGAAGGTCTCCTTGAAGCGGCCGCGGGTCTCGCGGTCGATCTTGCGGATGGCCTCCTCCAGCGTCTCCAAGGCCTGGGTCAGGTCGGCGTTCTGCGCGTCGAGATAGGTCTTGCGCTCGCTCTGCTCGCCGTACTCCTGGATCGCGGCCAGGTTGACCGGCTCCAGCCGGCGCATCTTGTTGTCGATGTCGAGCAGGTTCTTGGCCCAGAGCTCGGGATTGAATTCGGCGCCCAGGTTCTCCAGCACGTGCTCGATGCTGCCGCCGGCCTGTTCGATGGCGGTCTTCAGCTGTTCGGCGCGCAGGGCCACGGCCTGTTCGTGCAGCTTCACGCCGGTGATCTTCTCGCGCTGCGCCAAGGCCTGGCTGTCGGCGCTCTGGCGCTGCTGCTCGTAGCGGCGCAGCTCCTGCTCGACGCCGTCGAGCGCGGAGCGCGCGGCCGAAAGCTCGCGCTCGAACAGCACGCGCTGGTCGAGCACGCGCTGGCGTTCGGCGGCCAGCTGTTCGATCGGGCTGTCGCCGTGCTTGAGCTGCTCGGCCAGTTCGGTGCTGCGCGCGAGCAGCTGCACGCGCTGCTGCTGCAGACGCTCGATCGACTGGCGCAGGCCGCCGGACGCGGTGCGGTGCGACTGCACCGACAGCGCCAGCTGGTGGCTGGCGTCGGCGTGTTCGCGCTGCTGCTGGCGGGCCTCGTCGCGGACCTGACCCAGGGTACGGCGCTGTTCGTCCAGCGCCAGGCGCTGGCGTTCCAGCTCGCCCATGCCGTCGGCAGCCTGCTGCAGGCGCACGCGCGCCTCGCGCACCTGCACCTGGGCCTCTTCGAGCGTCTGCGCGGCGGTGCGCAGTTCGCCGTCGATCAGCGCGATGCGGTTCTGCGCCGACTGCAGCTTGCCCTGCACGCCCTGGATCTGGCCGGACAGCTCGGACACGCCGCGGTGCGCCAGATACAGGCTGCGCTGCGCGTCTTCGCGGGTCTGTTCGGCCTGCAGCAGGCGATCCTTGAGCACGGCCAGCTCGGCCTGCACGCGTTTTTCGTCTTCGGCCAGGCGCTCGAGGTCGGCGCGGGTGGCCTTGATCTCGGCTTCGCGGCGCAGGCTGCCCTGCTGGGCATGGCCCGAGCGCAGCACGCGCACGAAACCCTTCGACAGCCATTCGCCCTGCGGCGTGATGACCGACTCGTGTTCGGCCAGGCCGGCCAGGCGGTTGCGCGCCGCGGCCAAATCCGGCGCGGTGTGCACGCGGCTCAGGTAGATGCGGATGGCGTCCGGACCCTGGATGCGCGCGGCCAGCGTGCCGTCGGCGAACGCGCGGCCGCTGCGGGTCTGCTCGATCAGCGCCAGATGGCCCTGGTTCACTTCCGCGACATGCGCCAGCAAGGCGTCGCTGTCGTCCACCGCCACCGCCTCGAGCAAGGCGCCGAGCGCGGTTTCCACCGCGAATTCCCAACCGGCCTCGACCTCCAGCATTTCGCCCAGACGCGCGTGTTGCGCCAGCCCCTGGCGCGCCAGCCAGTCCTTGGTCTGCTTGTCTTCCTGGCCGAGGGCGGCGTGCTGCAACGCCTCCAGCGAGGCCAGGCGGCCGCGCGCGGATTCGGACTGCTTGCGGATTTCCGACAGCTCGGCCTGCTTCTGCCGCTGCTCTTCGGTCAGGGCCTGCTGGCCGGCCTTGCGCTCCTCCAGCTCGGCCGCCAGGCGGTCGAGGCTTTCGCGCTGCGCGGCGTGCTCGGCCTCCATGGCCTGCAGGCCGGACTGGATCGCGTCCGGGTCGAGGCTGGTGCGCTCGGCCTGCAAGGCCTCGCTGCGGCGCGTGAGCTCCAGATTCTGCTTCTCGAGGTATTCGATCTTGGTGCGTTCGACCTCGGCCCAGCGCGTGGCTTCGGCCTGCGCCTTCAGGCAGGCGTCCCACTTCTGCTGCCATTCCTGCAGGTTGTGCTCGGCCTGGCGCAGCGCCGCCTGCTTGGCGTCCTGTTCGGCCTGCAGCGCCGCCAGTTTCGGTTCCAGGGCGGCGATCTCGGCCTGCACGGCGTCGAGCTTGCCCTGGTCTTCGCCGAGATGGTGTTCGATCTGCGCGAAGGCCTGGTCGGCTTCGGCGCGCGCGCTCTCCAGGCGCTGCTTGAGTTCGCGCTGGTGCTGGATCTGCTGCTCGATGCGCGCCAGCTCGCCGCTGACGCGGTAGCCTTCGGCCTGCACTTTCGCCAGCGCGTCGGCGGCTTCGGCCTGCTGGCTGCGGCACTGCTCGATCTGGGCTTCGGCATGACGCTGCTCGGCCAGCAGCTTCTGCAGCTGCAGCTCGCCGTCGCGCAGGGACTCCTGGTGCTTGTTCAGTTCGATGCCGAGCTGGCGGTAATCCATGGCCTTCAGCTGCGCGTCCTTCTCGGCGCGCTCGGCCTGCAGCTGCTGGTACTGCTCGGCGGCGCGCGCCTGTTTCTTCAGGTGCTCCAGCTGCTTGTCGATCTCCTCGCGCAGGTCGTTCAGGCGGTCGAGGTTCTCGCGCGTGCCCTTGATGCGCGATTCGGTCTCCTTGCGGCGTTCCTTGTACTTGGAGATGCCGGCGGCCTCTTCCAGATACACGCGCAGCTCTTCGGGCTTGGCCTCGATGATCTGGCCGATCATGCCCTGCTCGATGATCGA
>CAZRXZ010000215.1:0-2931 GCA_964604095.1 uncultured Arenimonas sp.
CGGGCAGCCGATGGGCGCCGTGGTCTCGCTCGGCGGTTGCACCGCGTCCTTCATCTCCCCGAGCGGCCTGGTGGCCACCAACCACCACTGTGCCTACGGCGGCATCCAGCTCAACTCCACGCCGCAGAACAACCTGATCGCCAACGGCTTCATCGCCGCCTCGCCGGAGCAGGAAGTCAACGCCGGCCCGAATTCGCGCATCTACGTGATGGATTCGATCACCGATGTCACCGCCGCGGTCAACATCGCGGTGCCGGCCAAGGCCGACGGCCTGCAGCGCCAGCAGGCGATCGAAAGCGCCACCAAGGCGCTGGTCGCGTCCTGCGAGAGCGAGCCCGGCTACCGCTGCTCGGTCTACAGCTTCTTCGGCGGCGTGCAGTTCCGCCTGTTCAAGCAGATGGAAATCAAGGACGTGCGCCTGGTCTATGCGCCGCCGGGCAGCATCGGCAACTACGGCGGCGAGGTCGACAACTGGATGTGGCCGCGCCACACCGGCGACTTCACCCTGATCCGGGCCTATGTCGGCAAGGACGGCAAGCCGGCGGCCTATTCCAAGGACAACGTGCCGTACCGCAACGCGCGCTGGCTGAAGGTGGCTCGCGATCCGCTGGCCGAAGGCGATTTCGTGATGGTGGCCGGCTATCCGGGCCGCACCAACCGCTATGCCCTGGCCGATGAGTTCGACAACACCGAGAACTGGGCCTATCCGTTCATCAGCGGCCACTACAAGGCCGTGCGCGATCTGGTGCATGCCGCCGGCAAGGCCGACAAGGACATCGACATCAAATACGCCAGCACCGTGCGCAGCTGGGAGAACGTGCTGAAGAACTACGACGGCCAGCTGCTCGGTTTCCGCAAGAGCGGCGCCGCCGCCATCAAGCGTGCCGAAGAAAAGGCCGTGCTGGCCTGGTTGGCCAAGCAGGGCAAGGCCGGCAAGCCGGCCTTGGCCGCGCACCGGCAGTTGGTCGCCCTGCACATGCTGGACCGCAAGACGCAGGTGCGCGACAGCATCGTCGGCAGCATCGCCAACCTCGGCCTGCTGGGCAACGCCCGCAGCCTGTACCGCCTGTCGGTGGAGCGCGGCAAGCCCAACGCCGAGCGTGCCCCGGGCTACCAGGACCGCGACCTGCCGCGCTTCGAAGGCGCCGTGCGGGAGCTGCAGAACCGCTTCCATCCGGCCATGGAGCGCCAGCTGATGCAGTATTGGCTGAGCCAGTACATCGCCCTGCCGGCCGGTAGCCGCAATGCCGCGCTGGATGCCTGGCTGGGCGGCAATGACGCCGCCGCCGTCGAGCGCGCCCTGGACGGCCTGTACGCCGGCACCGGCTACGGCCGACTGGAGGAACGCGAAAAATGGCTGAAGGCCGACAAGGCGGCGTTCGAAGCCAGCAACGACAGCGTCATCCGCTTGGCGGTCGCCTTGTATCCCGAGCTGTTGGCGCTCGAGAACACCGGCAAGGCGCGCGCCGGCGAATACGCCCGCTACCGCCCGGTGTTCATGCAGGCGGTGATGGATTACAAGCGTGCCCGCGGCCAAGGCGTCTATCCGGACGCCAACGGCAGCCTGCGTCTGACCTACGGCAATGTGACCGGCTACATCCCGCAGGACGGCGCCCGCTACGTGCCGTTCACCACCGCCGAAGGCATGGCCGCCAAGGCCACCGGCGTCGAGCCGTTCGACGCGCCGCAACGTGCGTTGGACCTGGTCGCCGCCAAGGATTACGGCCCGTACGCCGACGCCAAGCTGGGCAGTCTGCCGGTCAACTTCCTGTCGAACCTCGACATCACCGGCGGCAACTCCGGTTCGCCGGTGATGAACGGCAAGGGCGAGCTGGTCGGTCTGGCCTTCGACGGCAACTGGGAGTCGGTCAGCTCGAACTGGGTCTACGACGGCAGCCTGAACCGGATGATCTCGGTCGACGCCCGCTACATGCTGTGGACCATCGACAAAGCCTTCCCGGCACCCAACGTACTGGCGGAAATCGAAGCCGCCAGGCAGTAAGACGGAAAGCCGGCGCAAGCCGGCTTTTTGTTAGTATGGAAACGTCATCTGAGGGGAAGTCGCGATGAAAGTCAGCCTATACGGCGCCGCCGGCGCGGTCACCGGGTCCTGCCATCTGGTCGAAGCCTGCGGCAAGCGCATCCTGCTGGACTGCGGCATGATCCAGGGTAGCCGGATCGAGGAGGCCAAGAACGCCTTGCCGTTCGATTTCGACGTCAAGAGTATCGACGCCGTGGTGCTGAGCCACGCCCACATCGACCACTGCGGCCGCCTGCCGGTGCTGATGCAGTACGGCTTTCATGGGCCGATCTACACTCAGCGCGCGACCGTCGACCTGCTGCCGGTGATGCTGGAAGACGCGGCCTCGCTGGCCGAGATGGACGCCGAACGCCGCAACCGCTTCCGCAAGGACGGCCACAGCCACCACAAGCCGCTGTTCACCCGTCACGACGTGGGCCAGGTGGTGCGGCAGCTCGAGCGTTTGGATTACCGCGAGCCGACGGAACTGTTCCCCGGCCTCACCGTCACCCTGCAGGACGCCGGACACATCCTCGGTTCGGCCAGCGTGCGGGTGCAGGCGGTGGAGGACGGCGCGACCAAGACGTTGGTGTTCTCCGGCGACCTCGGCCCGCGCAATACGCCGATCCTCAACGATCCCGATCCCTTCGATGCCGCCGACCTGGTGCTGCTGGAATCCACCTACGGCGGACGCCTGCACCGCGACCGCGCCGCCACCCTCGAGGAAATCGGCGGCATCTTCGACGCTGCCTGGAAAAGCGGCGGCAACATCCTGATTCCGGCCTTCGCCGTGGGCCGCAGCCAGGAGCTGCTGTACTGGTTCGCCAAGCATTACGAGGATTGGGGCCTCGGCAAGTGGCGCATCTTCATGGACAGCCCGATGGCGTCCAAGGTCATCGAGGTCTACGACC
>CAZRXZ010000216.1:0-2897 GCA_964604095.1 uncultured Arenimonas sp.
CGGCGCCGCCGGCGGCCGCACCGATCCGACCCAGATCCGCATCCGCGACCTGGCCAAGACCGAGCACGACGCACTGCTGGCCCTGATCCGCCGCAAGCTGCGCACCGAGTTCAATTTCCCCAAGAGCAAGCATCGCTATTTCAGCGTGCCGGCGGTGTATTCGCTGGAGAACGTGCAGTACCCGCAGGCGGACGGTTCGGTCTGCGGCATCCGCCCGGCGACCGACCCGGACGGCGGCTTCAAGCTCGATTGCGGCGACGGCTTGGGCGCCGCCACGCACGTGACCGGCGCGTTCGCGTTCGCGGCCGCGGCCAAGGCCATGGAGTTGTTGCTAGGCCGCAAAGCCAAATAGGCGCTCGGCGTTGGCGGTGGTCGCTTCGGCGATGTCGGCCGGGTCTTGTCCGCGCAGCTCGGCCAGCGCCTGCAATACCTTCGCCAGCTTCGCCGGTTCGTTGCGCCGGCCCTGTTCGCCGCACATCGGTTGGTCCGGTGCGTCGGTTTCCAGTAAAAGATGGGTCAGTGGCATGGCGCGCACGATGGCCTGCAGGCGGCTGCTGCGCGGATAGGTGATCGGGCCGCCGATGCCGAGCAGGAAGCCCATGTCGGCCAATTGCCGGGCCTGTTCCAGGCTACCGGAATACGAGTGCACCACGCCGGTGGCCGGGCCGTGTTGCCGCAGCAGCTGGATGACCCGCTCGGTGGCCTTGCGGGCATGGATGATCAGCGGCTTGCCGAAGGCCTTGGCTTGGCGGATGTGTTCGACGAACACCGCTTCCTGGTGTGCGGCATCCAGGCCGGGCATGAAGAAATCCAGGCCGCATTCGCCTACGGCCACGCACTCCGGACGCGCCAGCCAGGCGGGCAGGGCGTCCAGGTGGGCATCGCGGTGCTCGGCGAGGAACACGGGGTGCAGGCCGTAGGCCGGTTGGATGTCGGGCTCGGCGGCCGCCAGCGCGGCCAAACCCGGCCAACCGGCAAAGGCGATGGCCGGCACCACGAATGCCGAGATGCCGGCTTCGCGGCCGCGGACCAGGGTCTGTGGCAAGTCACCGGCGAACTCGGCCACATCCAGGTGGCAGTGGCTGTCAACCAGCCGCATCATCCGGGGTGTCCGGCTTCCGGTGCGCCTTCCAGCTGGCCAGCAGGGCGGTGCCCAAGCCCAGCAGGATCTCGTCGATGAACGGGATGACATCGGGCACCAGCAGGTTAAGCGCGAACAGGAGCGCGGTCAGTTTGAACAGGGTCGGGAAGCGCAGTTTGGCGGCATAGGCCAGAAAGCGGGTAATCAGCAACTTGATCATGGCCGGGTCTCCGGAACAGCGGGGATATGGCTCTCATTCTGGCACAATTCGGATCCGCGATTTCGGTTAGAATGATTGGCTGAACTCGCACAAGGAACCCTGGTATGGCCCTGAACCCGAACGATTTGTACGACATCCGCTCACTGCTCACGGAAGAGGAGCGCATGATCCAGGACGCGGTGGCGCGCTTCACCGACGAGAAGGTCATCCCGGTCATCGGCGAAGCCTTCGACCAGGGCCGCTTCCCGAAAGAACTGGTGCCGGAAATCGCGGCCATGGGCCTGCTCGGTTCGTCCTTGCCGGAAGAATACGGCTGCGCCGGCCTGAACGGCGTCAGCTACGGCCTGATCTGCCAGGAACTGGAGCGCGGCGACTCCGGCATCCGCAGCTTCGTCTCGGTGCAGAGCTCGCTGTGCATGTATCCGATCTACGCCTACGGCTCGGAAGAGCAGCGCCGTAAATACCTGCCGGGCATGGCCCGCGGCGAGATCATCGGCTGCTTCGGCCTGACCGAACCGCACGGCGGTTCCGACCCGGCCAACATGAAGACCCACGCCAAGAAAGACGGCGGCGACTGGGTCATCAACGGCGCCAAGATGTGGATCACCAACGGCAACCTGGCCGACATCGCCATCGTCTGGGCGCAGACCGACGAAGGCATCCAGGGCTTCATCATCGAAAAGGGCACCCCGGGCTTCGTGGCCCAGGAGATCAAGCACAAGATGAGCCTGCGCGCCTCGGTCACCTCCGGCCTGTTCTTCGACAACGTGCGCATCCCCGACAGCCAGCGCCTGCCGAACGTGAAAGGCCTGAAAGGCCCGCTCGGCTGCCTGACCCAAGCCCGCTACGGCATCACCTGGGGCCCGATCGGCGCCGCCCAGGCCTGTCTGACCGAAGTGGTGAACTACACCAAGGACCGCATCCTGTTCGGCCGTCCGCTGGCCGCCAACCAGGCCATCCAGGTCAAGCTGGCCGACATGGCCCGCCGCATCACCCTGGCGCAGCTGCTCAGCCTGCAGCTCGGCCGTCTGAAGGATGCGGGCCAAATGCAGCCGGCCCAGGTCTCGCTGGCCAAGTGGAACAACTGCCGGATGGCGCTCGACATCGCCCGCGAAGCGCGCGATATCCTCGGCGGCGCCGGCATCACCACCGAATACTGTCCGATCCGCCATGCGCTGAACCTGGAGTCGGTCATCACCTACGAGGGCACCGAAACCGTGCACCAGCTGGTGATCGGCCGCGAACTGACCGGCATCAACGCATTCTGACCGAACCCGACGGATAACCGCATATGAGCGCTGCCACGCCGATTCCGGCCCGCCACAAGGACGTCAACCGGGCCAAGGTCTGCGACGAGAACTTCATCGAATTCGTGCGTGACTGGCAGGGCGAGGTGTTGCCCAAGCCGGCGCCGGACGAACCCATCCTCGACGGCAGCGCCTGCAGCGCCCGCGACTTCGACGAGCTGTTCCGCTCGCAGCTGATCTCGCGCCATCTCGACCTGATGGCGCGCGTGCTGCGCGTGCAGCAGAAGGTGTTCTACACCATCGGCTCCAGCGGCCACGAAGGCAACGCCATGGTGGCGCGCCTGACCCG
>CAZRXZ010000217.1:0-2890 GCA_964604095.1 uncultured Arenimonas sp.
GCTCCAAGCCCGAGTACCTGATGCTGCTGAAGGAATACCCGGCGCTGGTGAAGCGCCCGGTGCTGGTGTTCCCCGACGGCCGCGTGGTGCTCGGCTTCAAGGACGCCCAATACAAGAAACTGTTCGCCGAGTGAGGACGCGGCCATGAGCGACGTGCTGGCATTGACCCGGGAACTGATCGGCAAGCGCTCGGTGACGCCGGACGACGCCGGCTGCATGGATCTGATCGCCGAACGGCTGGCCAAGTCCGGCTGCCGTTGCCAGCGTCTGGACTTCGGCGCGGTGCGGAACCTGCTGGTCACGCACGGGCAGGGCGCGCCGTTCACGCTGTTGCTCGGACACACCGACGTGGTGCCGCCGGGCGATGCCGCCGACTGGGCCTCCGATCCATTCAAGCCCGAAATCCGCGACGGGCTGCTGTACGGCCGCGGTGCGGCCGACATGAAAGGCTCGGTGGCGGCGTTCGTGCTGGCCATGGAACAGTTCATCGCCGAACGCCCGGTGCATGCCGGCACCCTTGCCCTGCTGCTGACCTCGGACGAAGAGGGCGACGCCATCGACGGCGTGCGCCGCGTGGCCGAGCATTTCCGCGGCATCGGCCAACGCATCGACTACTGCATCACCGGCGAGCCGTCCTCGATGGCGGCGCTGGGCGACCTGGTGCGCGTGGGGCGGCGCGGCACGCTCAGCGGCACGCTCACCGTGCGCGGCGTGCAGGGCCATGTGGCCTATCCGGAAAAAGCCCGCAACCCGATCCATCAGGCCATGGCGCCTTTGGCCGAGCTGGCCGCGCGGCGCTGGGACGAAGGCTATCCCGAGTTCCCGCCGTCCTCGTTCCAGATCTCCAACCTCAACGCCGGCACCGGCGCCAACAACGTCATTCCCGGCACCTTGCGCGCGTTGTTCAACTTCCGCTACAACCCGGGCTGGCGCGCCGAGCAACTGGAGCGCGAAGTGCATGCCGTGCTCGACGCGCACGGCCTGGACTACCGTATCGATTGGCATCGCGGCGGCGAACCGTTCCTGACCCGCGAAGGCCGCCTGCGTACCGCGGTGCGCGAGGCCATCGCCGCGCAGTGCGGCCTGGTGCCGGTGGAGAATACCGGCGGCGGCACCTCGGACGCGCGTTTCATCGCGCCGCTGGGCGCCGAGGTGATCGAACTCGGGCCGGTCAACGCCAGCATCCACAAAGTGGATGAACATGTGGCCGTGGCCGACCTGGAGCGCCTGCCGGCGCTGTACGCCGACATCCTGCGCCGGTTGAACGGCTGATCCGTGTTATGTGCCCGGCTGCAGGCGCAGCCGGTATTCGGCCTTGCCCGGCAGGAACGGCGCGGGCTTGTGTTGCACCCAGTCGGCATGGCCCGCGCCCCAGAACGGCGACAGGATATGGCCGCTCTGGCCGCCCGGCATGTGGATGATGCCGTCTTCCTCGCGGCCGGGCGAGACCACCATGCGTTCCGAGGCTCCGAAGCCCGGCGCCGCCACCAGCGGCATGTCGGCGTCGCCGCGCAGACGGTCGGCCGGCATGCACAGCGCCGGCTTGGCGAAGGCCGGCAATGCGGCGGCCAACGGATGGCAGATGGCGGCGGTGTTGCGTTCGCCCCAGTCGCGTTCGCGCAGCGGGCCTTGTTCGGCCAGTTTGCCGCGCACGGTTTCGGCCGAGCGCTCCAGCAGCGCGTCCCAGCTGCGGTAATCGCGCGTCAGCAGGTGCGCCGGTCGCTGCTGCAACAGCGCCCAGACCACGTCTTCGAAACCGGTGAAGCCCGGGGCCTCGTAATCGAAACCGTTCGCGCCGGTTTCGCCGGCCTGCCGGCCGAGCGTTTCGATGGCCGGCGCCAGCAGCATTTCCTCGATGCGGTTGCTGACCTCCAGGCGCCAGGCGCGGGTGATCCGGTAGCTGACCGAACGGGTATCGGCATGGCCGTCCCAGCTCGGGTCGGCGTCGCGCAGGGCGCGCAGGGCGGAACCGGCCGGCGCGCGCGCGGCCGCTTCGTCCAGCAAGCGCCACCAACGCGCCAGGAACAGGGCGCGGTCGTCGGTCTGGATGGCGAGCAGGTCGCGTTCGGTGAAACGTTGCTTGGCCATCAGGCCGTCGCGGATCTGCATGCCGCGCGCGCCGAAGGCGTAGCCGGCGTTGCCGATCAGGGTTTCCTGCAGGGCCTGCGGCAGCACGCGGCCGTTCGCGGTCCACAGGCGCTGGCTAGGCGGGTCGATCAGGGCCGGATTCTGGCTGCCGGGCAGCCAACCCTGCCAATCGCAGCCGGCTTGCGGGTCCAGCGGGCGGGTCTTGTCGCAGGCGCCGACGCGCTTGGGCAGTTGTGCGGTCAAGCGCCAGGCGATGCGGCCGTGGCGATCGCCGATGACCAGGTTCTGGCCCGGGATGCCCGCGCCTTCGGCCGCGGCCAAGGCGCTGTCGAGGTCGGTGGCGCGGGCGATGCCGGACAATCCCAGATTCATCGCGCCGGGCCGGTGCGCGGCCCACATCAACGCCAGGGAGCGGCCGTCGGCGAGTTCGCGGGTGACCGGGCCCCATTGGGTCTCCAGCACTTCCAGCGTGACCGGTTCGCCGCCCTTGACCGCGATGCGCTCGCGGTGGCGCACGGCCGGCACCGGCCGGCCGTGGGCATCGAGGTAGTGCGTGCGCGCGGCATCGGTCCAACGCACCTGCATGAAGTCGCTGAAGTCGCCGTAGCTGTTGGTGAAGCCCCAGGCCACCTGCCGGTTGCTGCCGACGATCACCGCCGGGATGCCGGGCAGGGTGAAGCCCGAGACGTCCGAACCGGTGCCGGTCAGCAGCCGGGCGCGGACCCAGATGTTGGGCGCGCGCAGGCTCAGGTGCATGTCGTCGGCCACGATGGCGCGGCCGTCGGCGGTGAGCGCGCCGGAC
>CAZRXZ010000218.1:0-2884 GCA_964604095.1 uncultured Arenimonas sp.
GGGCACCAACCTGCCGGTGGTGCAGGCCGCCGGCCTGCCGGTCGAACCCATGGGGTTGCTGGTGGCGGTCGACATGATTCCCGACGTGTTCGCCACGCTCGGCAATGTCACCGCCGACCTGACCGTGACCAGCAAGGTCGCGCGTTCCGAATCCTGAGCCGCCGGTCCGTTCCGGCCAAATGGAAAAGCCCGCCTGTCGGCGGGCTTTTCGGATGCGGAAATAAAAAACCCGCCTTGCGGCGGGTTCCTTATGTGGCGTCCCCACGGGGATTCGAACCCCGGTCGTTGCCGTGAAAGGGCAATGTCCTAGGCCTCTAGACGATGGGGACAGCAAGCCTAAAATTTTTCACATTGGTGGAGCTAATCGGGATCGAACCGATGACCTCTTGCATGCCATGCAAGCGCTCTCCCAGCTGAGCTATAGCCCCACGTGCTGTGAGAATTGAAATTATAGGGAGGTTTTAAATTTGCGTCAAGCCTGTTCGAAAAAAATTTTCATCAGGCTTCCGAAAGCCGCTCCGGAACGTGCTCCGGATGCCAACGGCCGCGGCCATGCCCTTGTTGCGCCAGGTACTGCAGCCACTTGTTGAGGAAGCCGTTCATGCGCAGGCGGTGCGAGACCACGCGCTGCGTGCTGGGATTGACGCCCAGCGCATCCTGCCAACGCCGCCCGACGTAGCAATGGCTGACCTCGCATTGGCGCGAATCCAGGTAGACGCGGATCATGGCCGACGGGTCCGGGGCACCGGTCAGCGGATCGCACAAGGTGTAGCTGAGGCGCAGCTCGACGGTGAAGGCATGGCGTTCGAGCACCTCCAGGCGCAACAGCAGGCCGTCGAGGCCTTCAGAGAGATATGCGCCGGGCGGCAACCGGTCGATCGCGGCCATGGCCTGCAGGCGCTGGAAGTTGTCGGTGTACAGATCCATCAACCAGGTGAACCGGTTGAGGCGCTGGTATAGATGGGCGTTGTCGGGTGCGCGCATGCTCAATACAGCTGGTTCTGGATGCCCAGCTGCGACAGGATCTTGCTGGAGATCTCCTCGATCGAGGTGTTGGTGGTGGACAGGTGCGGCAGGCGGATGCTGCGGAACAGGTCCTCGGCGCGGCTGACTTCCTTCCGGCACTGTTCGATGGTGGCGTACTTCGAGCCCGGCTTGCGTTCCTGGCGGATCTGCTGCAGCCGGACGGGGTCGATGGTGAGTCCGAACAGCTTGTGCCGGAACGGCTGCAGGCGTTTGGGCAGGCCCTCGCCGTGCAGGTCTTCTTCGGTCAAGGGATAGTTGGCCGCCTTCACCCCGTAATGCAGGGCCATGTACAGGCAGGTCGGGGTCTTGCCCGAGCGCGACACCCCGACCAGAATCAGGTCGGCATTGGCGTAGTTGTAGCTGATGCCGTCGTCGTGGGTCAGCGCGAAGTTGGTGGCGTTGATGCGCTCCTCGTAGGCCTTGTAGTCGACCAGCGCGTGTGCGCCGCCGACCCGCGGCTTGCGCACCACGCCCAGCTCGTGCTCCAGGGGGTGCACGAACGGCGCCAGCACGTCCAGCATCAGGGCGCCGGTTTCGGCGATCACCGCGCTGGCGCCGGCATCGACCAGACTGGTGAACACCACCGCGCGCTGGCCGCTGCGCTCCTGCTCGGCCTCGATGATGGCGGCCGTGTGCATGGCCTTGTCCATGCTGTCCACGAACGGCAGGCGCCGGGCCTGGTGCTGGATGCCCTCGAACTGGGCCAAGACGCTGTGCCCGATGGTTTCGGTGGTGATGCCGGTGCCGTCGGATACGTAGAAAACCGGGCGCATGGGAACTCCTGCTGTTTCCCACATTGTGCCCGATTTCACCGGCCCGGACCATGGCGATGGGCTATAATATGGCTCCGCAAAAACCCATCGGGAGCAGGCCTTGACTACGCAGATCCTCTGGCTGGACCACCTCCGCCTCGCCGACCTGGCGCAGGTCGGCGGCAAGAACTCGTCGCTCGGCGAGATGATCGGCCACCTCAGCCAGCTCGGCGTCTCGGTGCCCGGCGGCTTCGCCACCACCGCCGACGCGTTCGAGGAATTCATCGCCTTCAACGACCTGACCCAGCGCATCTACCAGCGCCTGGACGGCCTGGACGTGGACGACGTCGGCACCCTGATGGCGGTCGGCAAGGAAATCCGCCAATGGGTGATGGACGCCCCGCTGCAGCCGGCCTTGGATGCCGCCATCCGCGAGGCCTATGCCGAGCTGTGCCGGCGCGCCGGCGCCGAACAGGCTTCGGTCGCGGTGCGCTCCTCGGCCACCGCCGAAGACCTGCCGGACGCCAGCTTCGCCGGCCAGCAGGAGACCTTCCTGAACGTCACCGGCGTCGAGGACGTGGTCGCCAAGGTCAAGGAAGTGTTCGCCTCCCTGTACAACGACCGCGCCATCGCCTACCGCGTGCACCACGGCTTCAAGCACGAGGACGTGTTCCTGTCGGCCGGCGTGCAGCTGATGGTGCGCTCCGACGTCGGCGCCTCCGGCGTGCTGTTCACCCTCGACACCGAATCCGGCTTCCGCGAGACGGTGTTCGTCACCGCCAGCTACGGTCTGGGCGAGAACGTGGTCCAGGGCGCGGTCAACCCGGACGAATTCTACGCCTACAAGCCCAATCTGCGCGCCGGCCGCCCGGCCATCCTGCGCCGCACCTTGGGCAGCAAAGCCATCCGCATGGTCTATTCCGACGTGCCGGGCGAGCGCGTGCGCAACGAACCGACCCCGGCCGAGCTGCAGTCCCGCTTCGCCATCACCGACGCCGACGTCGAGGAGCTGGCGCGCCAGGCGCTGGTCATCGAGCAGCATTACGGCCGTCCGATGGACATCGAATGGGCCAAGGACGGCATCACCGGCAAGCTGTACATCGTGC
>CAZRXZ010000219.1:0-2868 GCA_964604095.1 uncultured Arenimonas sp.
ATTTCGAACTCAAGGGCTGGCCGGAGCCGCGCGTGATCGTGCGCTTCTGGATCATTTCGGTCATCCTCGTACTGGTCGCGCTGGCGACCCTCAAGGTGCGTTGATGGCCGGCCCGCAGGCCACCAAATACCAGGAGCTCGGCGGCCGCGTCGATCCGATCATGCTGTGCGCGATCGGCGTGCTGCTGGCGCTCGGCCTGGTGATGGTGGCCTCGAGCTCGATGTCCTACGCGGTGATGACCGGGCAGGGCGCGTTCTACTACATCAACCGCCACCTGCTGTTCCTGGCGGTCGGCCTGGGGCTGGCCGCGCTCGCCCTGCGCACCGAAATCAAGCAGGTCGAGAAATACGGCTACGTGTTCCTGGGCCTGTGCTTCCTGGCGCTGTTCATGGTCTGGATCCCGGGCCTCGGGCATTCGGTCAACGGCGCGCGGCGTTGGGTGCGCGTCGGTCCGCTCGGGTTCCAGGCGGTCGAGGCGGTCAAGCTGATGTTCATCGTCTGGCTGTCGAGCTACCTGGTGCGCTACCGCGACCAGATCGGCAGCAGCCTGAAGACCCTGCTGAAGCCGCTCGGCATCGCCTGCGCGCTGGTGTTCCTGCTGTTGCTGCAGCCGGACTTCGGCTCGTCCGCGCTGCTGCTGGCGATCACCCTGTGCATGGTCTGGCTGGGCGGCGCCAACCAGCGCCACATCGTCGCGCCGGCCATCGTGATGGGCATCGCCATGGCCTTCATCGCCTGGATGGAGCCGTATCGGGTCAAGCGCCTGACCTCCTTCCTCGACCCCTGGGCCGACCAGTTCGATTCCGGCTTCCAGCTGGTGCAGGCGTTCATCGCCATCGGCCGCGGCGGCCTCGACGGCGTCGGTCTGGGCGGCAGCATCCTGAAGCTGGATTACCTGCCGGAAGCGCACACCGACTTCATCTTCTCGGTATTCGCCGAAGAGTTCGGCTTCATCGGCGTCTGCCTGCTGGTGCTGCTGTTCGGCATCCTGACCTGGCGCGCGTTCCGCACCGGTCTGGGTTGCCTGGAACTGAACCGGCCGTTCGCGGCCTATTGCGCGTTCGGGCTGGGCTTGTGGATCAGCATCCAGGCCACGGTCTCGGTCGGCGTCAACCTGGGCCTGCTGCCGACCAAGGGCCTGACCCTGCCGCTGATCTCCTCCGGCGGCTCCAGCCTGATGATGACCTGCGCGGCCATGGGCCTGCTGCTGCGCATCAGCTACGAGCTCGACCGTGCGCGTCGGCAGCGCGGCGAACGCGCGGAAGCGCCGCGCGGCGACGACGCCGGCGCGCTGGCACGACCGGGCTCGGCGCAGGCGGCCGCGCGCATCGGCAGCCGCCGCGTCGAACCGAAAGCGGGGGTGACGGCATGAGTTCGGCCCAGCAAGCGCCCGTGATGATCATGGCCGGCGGTACCGGCGGCCATATCTTCCCCGGCTTGGCCGTGGCCGAGGCCTTGCGCGTGCGCGGTGTGCCGGTGCTCTGGCTGGGCTCGGACGGCGGCATGGAAACCCGGCTGGTGCCGGCACGCGGCTTCGCCATCGAAACCTTGGCCGTGAAAGGCCTGCGCGGCAAGGGCCTGGCCGGCCTGCTGAAGGCGCCGTTCACCGTCGGCAAGGCGGTGCTGAAGGCGCGCAGCCTGATGCTGGCGCAGCGCCCGCGCGCGGTGGTCAGCTTCGGCGGCTATACCGCCGGTCCCGGCGGCCTGGCCGCCTGGCTGTTGGGTTGCCCGTTGCTGGTGCACGAGCAGAACTGCGCGCCGGGCCTGACCAACCGTCTGCTCGCGCGACTGGCCGACAAGGTGCTGACCGGGTTTCCGAACAGCTTCGGCAAAGTGCCGAACACCATCGTCGGCAATCCGGTGCGGCCGGAAATCAGCGCCTTGCCGGCGCCGGCGCAACGCCGCCATCACGACGAGGCGCTGCATGTGCTGGTGTTGGGCGGCAGCCAAGGCGCGCGCGCGCTGAACGCGGCGCTGCCCGGCGTGTTCGCCGACATCCCGCGGCGGCTGGACATCCGCCACCAGTGCGGCGAGAAACTGCTGGCGGAAACGCAGCAGGCCTATGCCGCGGCCGGGGTCGCGGCCTCGGTCGAGCCCTTCATCCAGGATATGGCCGCGGCCTACGGCTGGGCCGATGTGGTCATCGGCCGCGCCGGCGCGCTGACCGTGGCCGAAATCTGCGCGGCCGGCGTCGCCGCCCTGCTGGTGCCGCTGCCGACGGCGGTGGACGACCACCAGGCCAAGAACGCCGAATTCCTCAAACAACACGGCGGCGGCCTGTGGTTCCGGCAAGGACCCGAGCTGCCGGCACGACTCAAGGACGCACTCACGATGCTGGCGACCGATTCCGACAAACGCCTGGCCATGGCCACCGCGGCCCGCGCCGCGGCCTTTCCGCGCGCGGCCGAGGACGTGGCCGAACTGATCCTGCGCGAGGTGACGGCATGAAGCGCCATCTGCTGAAGGAAGGCGACCTGGCCCGCGCCTTCCCGCGCGTGCATTTCATCGGCATCGGCGGCTCCGGCATGAGCGGCATCGCCGAGGTCATGGTCACGCTCGGCTACCAGGTCAGCGGTTCCGACCAGAGCGACAGCCAGGCCACGCGCCGGCTGCAGGCCATGGGCGCGACCGTGTTCAAGGGCCACGACGCCGGCCACATCGCGGGCGCCGACGTGGTGGTGGTGTCCAGCGCGATCAAGGCCGACAACCCCGAGCGCCTGGCCGCGCGCGAAAAACGCATCCCGATCGTGCCGCGCGCCGAAATGCTGGCCGAGCTGATGCGCTTCAAGCGCGGCATCGCCATCGCCGGCACGCACGGCAAGACCACCACCACCTCGCTGACCGCCAGCGTGCTGCGCGAAGGCGGCA
>CAZRXZ010000220.1:0-2860 GCA_964604095.1 uncultured Arenimonas sp.
CGCCGGCGCGCACGGTGTACGTCGGCGACGACGAGCGCGACGTGCAGGCCGCCAATGCCGCCGGCATGCGTTCGGTCGGCGCGCTTTGGGGCTACCGTCCGCTCGATGACGACCCGGCGCGCTGGCAGGCCGATGCCCTGATCGAGGCGCCGCTGGATCTGCTCGGCCGCGGCCTGCTGCACGGCCTGTGATGGGCGGCGACGATTCCCTGCAGGCCTTCGCCGCCAAATGGCGTGCGGCCTGGCCGGAACAGACGGTGCTGGAGCTGTTCATCCCGAGGCCGCAACGCCGCACGGCGGTGGCCTGGGCTTGCCTGCTGGCCGAACTGCATTCGGCCGCGTTCACGCTGGAGCATGAGGCCGTACGCGAGGGCAAAAGCCGCTGGTGGGCCGAGGAATTGCAGCGCCTGCCGGGCGGTGCCGCGCGCCACCCCGTGACGCAGGAGCTGGCCGCCGTGCCCGCGCCGTTCGCCGGCATCGCGGCGCCGATGCTGGCCGTGATCCGCGATGTGCCGATCCAAGCCGGCAACACCGCCGGATTGTTCGCGCGTCTGCGGCCGTTCGCACAAGCCGTATCGGCCTGCGAGGCCGAGCTGTTCGGCGGCCGTGCGCGCGATACCGACGCCGATGCGGTGATCGCCGATTGGTTGGTCTGGCGTCTGCCGGACGGCCTGCAGGCGTTCGACCGCGGCATGCTGCCCCTGCATCTGCAGGCCCGCCACGGCCTTTCCGAAAGCGCGTTGCCGGCGCTCCGGCGCGATTGGCTGGCCGAACTGGACGCGGCCGTGCCGCGTGCGCCCGCCGGCAATTGGTTCCGCGAGGCGCAACGGCGCTTCCTGCGCCGCCGCATCCAAGCTCTGGCCGCCGATGCCGGCATCCGCCCCGGTCCGGGGCATGTCTGGGACGCCTGGCGCGCGCTGCGTTCGCGCTGAGGCTCAGCGCACTTTCCAGCGCAGGGTTTCGCCCGCCTTCAGCGGCGACAGCGATTCCGTGCCCAGCGGCAGGGTCTGCGGCACGCTCCAGGTTTCGCGCGTCAGGGTGATGGTGTCGGTGTTGCGCGGCAGGCCGTAGAAGTCCGGGCCGTGCAGGCTGGCGAAGCCTTCCAGCCGGTCGAGCGCGCCGGCGTCCTCGAACGCCTCGGCATACAGCTCGATGGCCGCGTGCGCGGTGTAGATGCCGGCGCAGCCGCAGGCCGATTCCTTGGCGCCAATCGCATGCGGCGCGCTGTCGGTGCCGAGGAAGAACTTCGGGCTGCCGCCGGTGGCCGCGGCCACCAGCGCCACGCGGTGCGGTTCGCGCTTGAGCACCGGCAGGCAGTACATGTGCGGCCGGATGCCGCCCTGGAAGATCGCGTTGCGGTTGTACAGCAGGTGGTGCGCGGTGATGGTGGCGGCCACGTTCGCCGGCGCGGCGGCCACGAACTCGGCGGCCTGCCGGGTGGTGATGTGTTCAAGCACCACCTTCAATGCCGGAAAGTCGCGCAGCAACGGCACCAGGTGGCGTTCGATGAACACCGCCTCGCGGTCGAAGATGTCGATGTCGGCGTCGGTGACCTCGCCGTGCAGCAGCAGCGGCATGCCGCATTCTTCCAGCGCGGCGATGGCCTTGGCGGCCTTGGCGATGTCGGTTACGCCCGAGTCGGAGTTGGTGGTGGCGCCGGCCGGGTAGTACTTCACCGCCTGCACGATGCCGCTGGCCTTGGCGGCGTGGATGTCTTCGGGGCGCGTGTTGTCGGTCAGGTACAGCGTCATCAGCGGCTGGAACGCGGTGCCGTGCGCGGCCTCCAGCAGGCGCCCGCGGTAGGCGCGGGCGTCGTCCAGGGTCAGCACCGGCGGCTTCAGGTTCGGCATCGCGATGGCGCGGGCGAACACCCGCGCGGTGTCGGCCAGCACGCTGCGCATGGCGGCGCCGTCGCGGAAGTGGATGTGCCAGTCGTCCGGGCGGATCAGGGTCAGGGTGTCGGTCATGGCGTCGTTCCGCGGAATCAGTGGCGGTGCGTGCCGGTGCGTTCGGGCACCGGATCAAAGCCGCCGGGATGGAAGGGGTGGCAGCGCGCGATCCGCCGGGCGCTCAACCAGCCGCCGCGGAAGAACCCGAAACGCTCGATGGCCTGCATGGCATAGGCCGAACAGGTCGGCGAAAAACGGCAGTTGCTTCCGAGCATCGGGCTGATCATCAGCTGATATCCGCGGATCAGCAGCAATGCCAGCGATTTCAGCATAAAATAGCACCGCGCATCTTGCGAAGGCCCATAGTGTAGGCTATAAAAGGTGTCTTGAGCCTAAACACGAAGAGGAATCCCCCACGTGGCCAGCAAAAAAACGGTAAAACCCGGCAAAAAACCGGTCAAGAAAGCCGCCGCGAAGCCGGCGTCGAAGAAGCCGGTGGCCAAGGCCAAAGCTCCCGTGAAAAAGGCTCCGGCCAAGAAGGCCGCGGTGAAGAAGCCGATGGCCAAGAAAGCCTTGCCGAAAAAAGCCGTCGCCAAGAAGCCGGCTGTGAAGAAAGCGGCCGTCAAGAAGCCGGTCGCCAAGAAGGTAGCCGTCAAGAAAGCCTTGCCCAAGAAGTCAGTCGCCAAACCGGTGAAGAAGGCGGCCAAAGCCGCCGCCAAGCCGGCGTCGGCGAAAGCCAAGAAGCCCTTGCCGAAGAAGCCGGCGGCGAAATCCGCCAAACAGCTTCCCGTCAAGGCACCGGCCAAGAAGGTCGCCGTCAAGGCGCCCGCGAAGCCGGCTCCCAAGCCCGTACCGAAGTCTGCAGTAAAACCGAGCAAGCCCATCGCCAAGGTTCCTGCCGTAAAGACGTCCGAAGTCCAGAAACCGCAAGCGAAGAAGACCGTGTCCCAAGCCGTAAAGACCCCCGAAAAA
>CAZRXZ010000221.1:0-2859 GCA_964604095.1 uncultured Arenimonas sp.
TGGCGCGGCGGAAATCGAAGCGCGGACTGCGTTTTTCCGGCGGCAGCGATTCCGGCAGCACGAACAGGCCGTACAGGAAATTCAGCAGCGCCAGCCCGGAGGCGGCCCAGAACGGCAGCCGCAGGTCGATGCCGCCGAGCAGGCCGCCCAGCGCCGGGCCGATCACGAAGCCGGCGCCGAATGCCGCGCCCAGCAGGCCGAAGGCGGCGGCGCGCTTCTCCGGCGGGGTCACGTCGGCCAGATAGGCGTTGGCGGTGCTGAAACTGGCCGAGGTCAGCGCCGACACCATGCGGCCGATGAAGAACATCGGCAGGCTCTGCGCCAGCGCCATGAACGCGAAGTCGATCGCCAGTCCGAAGCAGGAAATCAGGATCACCCGGCGCCGGCCGAAGCGGTCGGACAGCGCGCCCAGCACCGGCGCGGCCAGGAACTGGACGGCCGAGAACGCCAGGCTGAACCAGCCGGACACCACCGCGGCGCGGCCGAAATCCAGGCCGCCCACGTGCATGATCAGGTTCGGCAGCACCGGAATGACCAGGCCGAAGGCCAGCACGTCGACCAGCACGGTGACGAACACGAAGATCAGGGCCGCGCGGCGGACCGGCGCGGCGGTGGCGGTATCGGTCATCCGGCGTCCTTAACGGGTCGGCCCGTCGAAATGGCTGTCGTCGCTTTCGTCCGACAGCACGGTCATGCCCTTGCCGTCGTTGGCGCGGCTCAGGTGCTCATCGGTCAGCAGCAGGGTGCTGCCCGGCTTGAGCTCGCGGTACACCAACGTGGCGAAATCCACCGGCAGCGCGATGCGCGCCACCGCATTGGGGTCCAGGCCCTGGGGCGCGCCGGCGGCGTTGCCGGGCAGCGGAATCGCCAGCCAGTTCATCGCCGGCAGGTCGGGCACCAGCCGGCTGGGCGTGCCGGCGTCGCCGTCCAGCACCACATAGGCCTGGTTGCCGAACGGCGCGCCGCCGACCACGCCGATCTTGGCGCGGCCGATCTCGATGCCGTTGCGCAGCACGATCACGCGCTGGTCGGCGATGCTGACCAGCACGGTCATCGGGCCGAACTCGGACTTCTCCGGCTGCCAGCGGTAGGCCTCGAACAGCGACAGGCTGGGCGCCTGCACCGGGCGGCCCTTGGCGTCCATCGGCTGCACCAGCACGTTCGGGTCGATGACGTTCTCCGGCACCGCCTCGGCATCGCGCGTCACCACCACGGTCATGCCCAGGCTGGTCTCGGCGAACAGGCGCCGGGCGAAGCCGTCCGGCATGCGGATGCAGCCGTGCGAGGCCGGATAGCCGGGATCGCGGCCGCTGTGCAGGGCCACGCCGTCCCAGGTCAGGCGCTGCATGTAGGGCATCGGCGCGTCGTCGTACAGGTTGGACTTGTGGTCCTTGTTCTTCTGCAGGATGGTGAACACGCCGGTCGGCGTCTCGTGGCCCTTCTTGCCGGTGCTGACGCTGGTGGCGCCGACGCGCACGCCGTTGCGGTACAGATAGGCCTTCTGCTGCGCGATGCTGACCACCAGCAGCATCGGGCCTTCGGGCGCGGCCTCGGCGTACCAGACCCATTCGCCGGGCTTGAGCGCCTCGATCGGCGTGCCGACCGGCAGCGAATCCTTGGCGCCCTGCGCGTGCGCGGCGCCGATGGCGGCGGCGAGCAAGACGGCGGCGAACGGCGCGCGGGGCATGGCGTTCAGAACACCCGGCAGAACACGGCCTTCAGGTAACGGCTTTCCTTCACGTGCGCCATCACCGGATGGTCGGCGCCGGCGCCGGCCACCTTCAGGATCTGCACCTGGCGGCCGGCGAAGAACGCGGCGCGGCGGATCATGTCCAGGAAATCCTCTTCGCTGACCAGGCCGGTGCACGAACAGGTCAGCAGGATGCCGCCGGGCTTGACCACCGACATCGCCAGCTTGTTCATGTCGTTGTACTTCTTCAGCGCCGCGATGACCTGCTCGCGGTCGCGGGTCAGCTTGGCCGGGTCCAGGATCACCACGTCCCACTCGTCGCCGCGGGCGGCGGCGTCGCGCAGGTACGGGAACAGGTCGGACTGGGTGAACTTGACCTTGGCGTCGTTCAGGTACGCGTTCTTGCGCGCGATCTCCAGGATCTCCTCGTCCAGGTCGATGCCGGTGACCTCGGACGCGCCGCCGCGGGCCTTGGCGTAGATCGCGAAGCCGCCGGAGTTGCAGCAGATGTCGAGCACGGTCTTGCCTTCGCACAGGCGCGCCAGGTATTCGCGGTTGTCGCGCTGGTCGGCGAAAAAGCCGGTCTTGTGGCCGGAGCCCGGGCTGGCGCGGAACTTCAGGCCGTATTCGGTGATCACGCTCGGCTCGGGCGCGTCGGGCGCGCGGAAGTCGAAGCTTTCCTGCTTCTGCACGTGTTCTTCGGCGAAGGCGTAGAACCGGCAACCGGGGAACTGCGCGCGCAGCGCCGAGTAGATCCATTCGCGGTGGCGGAAGGCGCCGGCCGAGAAGAACTCGACCACCAGCAGGTCGCCGTAGCGGTCCACCACCAGGCCGGACAGGCCGTCGCCTTCGGAATGCACCACGCGCCAACCGTCGGACACGGCGTCCAGCTTCAGCACCTCGCGCCGCAGCGACACCGCCTCGGCGATGCGGCGGTGGAAGAAGTCCTCGTCGACGGCTTCTTCGAAGTCCTCGGTCAGCACCCGCAGGGCGATGCGCGAATGGCCGTTGTAGAAGCCGCGGCCGACCCAATGGTCGGTGGCGTCGACGATGTCGACGATGGCGCCGGGGCGCGGCTTGACGTCGGGCTTCTCCACCATTTTCTGGAAAATCCAGGGATGGTTGGACTTGCGCTCGATCTTCAGGCGCACCACGGGCAGTTGTTGGGA
>CAZRXZ010000222.1:0-2859 GCA_964604095.1 uncultured Arenimonas sp.
TTGTGGATGGCGCGTTTGTCGACGGCCATGGCGGCGTCGTGGATGGCTTCCGACAGCGTCGGGTGGGCGTGGCAGATGCGCGCCAGGTCCTCGGCCGAGCCGTGGAATTCCATGGTCAGCACGCCTTCGTGCACCAGCTCGGAGACACCGACGCCGACCAAGTGCATGCCCAGCACGCGATCGGTCTCGGCGTGCGCGATGACCTTGACGAAGCCGGCCGGCTCGCCCATGGCCACGGCGCGGCCGACGGCAGCGAACGGGAAGCTGCCGGTCTTGTATTCCACGCCTTCGGCCTTGAGCTGCTGCTCGGTCTTGCCGACCCAGGCGATTTCCGGATCGGTGTAGATGACCCACGGGATGGTGTCGAAATTGACGTGGCCGGGCAGGCCGGCGATCATCTCGGCCACCGCGATGCCTTCCTCGAAGCCCTTGTGCGCCAGCATCGGGCCGCGCACGCAGTCGCCCACCGCCCAGATGCCGTCGACGCCGGTACGGCAGTGCGCATCGACTTCGATCTGGCCGCGTTCGTTGAGCTTGACGCCGGTGCCTTCGGCCAGCAGGCCCTTGCTGGCGGCCTTGCGGCCGACCGCGACCAGCAGCCGGTCGACCGTCAGCTGCACGTCGGCCTTGCCGTCGTTGTAGGTCAGCTGCACTTCGTCGCCCTTGACCTCGGCCTTGGACAGCTTGGCGCCGAGCTTGATGTCGAGACCCTGCTTCTTGAATTCCCTGAGCGCCAGGCGCGACACTTCGGCGTCGGCCGCGCCCAGGAAGTCGGGCATCGCCTCCAGGATGGTGACTTCGGCGCCGAGGCGCTTCCACACGCTGCCGAGTTCCAGGCCGATGACGCCGGCGCCGATCACGCCGAGGCGCTTGGGCACGGCGGTGAAGTCCAGCGCGCCGACGTTGTCGACGATGTGCTTGCCGTCGAACTTGGCGAACGGCAGTTCGATCGAATCCGAGCCGGCGGCCAGCACGATGTGCTTGCCGGTCAGCTCCACCACGCTGCCGTCATGCTGCTTGACGGTGACGCGCTTGCCCGGCTGCAGTTGGCCGAAGCCGTAGTAGGGCGTGACCTTGTTGGCCTTGAACAGCGCCGCGATGCCGCCGGTGAACTGCTTCACGATCTTGTCCTTGCGGCCGACCATCGTGGCGACGTCGATCTTGGCGTTGTCGGCGGTGATGCCGTGTTCGCCGAACAGATGCTGCATGTTCCAGTATTGGCGCGAGGAGTCCAGCAACGCCTTGGACGGGATGCAGCCGACGCGCAGGCAGGTGCCGCCGAGCGCCGGTTGGCCGTCCTTGCCGAGCGCGGCGTCGATGCAGGCGGTCTTCAGGCCCAGCTGCGCGGCGCGGATGGCCGCGTGGTAGCCGGCCGGGCCGGCGCCGATGACGACGACGTCAAATTCAGTACTCATGGTTCATTCGCCTCGAAGGTGGATTACAGGCCGAGCAGCATGCGGTGCGGGTTTTCCAGCTGGTTCTTGATGTCGACCAGGAACAGCACCGCGTCCTTGCCGTCGATGATGCGGTGGTCGTAGCTGAGCGCGATGTACATCATCGGCGCGATCACCACCTGGCCGTTCTCGGCGATCGGGCGCTCCTTGATGGCGTGCATGCCGAGGATGGCCGACTGCGGCGGATTGACGATCGGGGTCGACATCAGCGAACCGAAGGTGCCGCCGTTGGTGATGGTGAAGGTGCCGCCCTGCAGGTCTTCCAGCTTCAGGCCGCCTTCACGGGCCTGCTTGGCGTAGCCGGCGATGGCCGCTTCGATGTCGGCGAAGCTCATGTTCTCGACGTTGCGCAGCACCGGGGTGACCAGGCCCTTGTCGGTGGCGACCGCGATCGAGATGTCGGCGTAGCCGTGGTAGATCACGTCGTTGCCGTCGACCGAGGCGTTGACGATGCCGTGCTTGGCCAGCGCGTTGGCGGCGGCCTTGGCGAAGAAGCTCATGAAGCCGAGCTTGATGCCGTGGGTCTTCTCGAACGGCTCGCCCAGCTCCTTGCGCATGGCCATCACCTTCGACAGGTTGACTTCGTTGAACGAGGTCAGCATGGCGATCGAGTTCTTCGACTGCATCATGCGTTCGGCGATGCGCTGGCGGATGCGGGTCATCGGCACGCGCTGCTCCGGACGGGCGCCGCCGCCGGACTTGACGTGGTTGACCAGGTCTTCCTTGGTCACGCGGCCGGCGCGGCCGGTGCCGGCGACGTCGGCCGGGTTGACGTCGTTGCGCGCGGCGTAGTTGGCGGCACCCGGCGGCAGGCCGGTGCTATCGGCCTTGGCGGCCGGCGCGGCGGCGGCAGGAGCCGGAGCGGCGGCCTTCGGCGCCTCGGCCTTGGCGGCCGGAGCCGGGGCTGCGGCGACGGCACCGGCTTCGATGATGGCCACGACCTGGCTGCTGGTCACGGTGGCGCCGGCTTCGAATTTGATTTCCTTGATGGTGCCGTCGACCGGCGAGGGCACTTCCAGCACGACCTTGTCGGTCTCGAGATCCATCAGGTTCTCGTCACGGCGGACCGTGTCGCCCGCTTTCTTGTGCCAGGCGGCGATGATGGCGTCCGAGACGGATTCGGGCAGGACGGGGACTTTGACTTCGATGCTCATGACGATGGCCTTGTAGGGGTTATTCGTTGGTGAAATCGCGCTGGCCGGGATTGACCAGGGCGTCGGCGATCAGTTTCGCCTGCTCGGCGTTGTGGGTGTTGGCGTGGCCGCAGGCCGGCGCCGCGGAGCGGGCGCGGCCGGCGTAGTGCAGCACGCGGCCCTCGCCCAGGCAGCTGCGCAGGTGGTGCTGGATCTGGTACCAGGCGCCCTGGTTCTGCGGTTCTTCCTGGCACCAGAACACGTCCTTGGCG
>CAZRXZ010000223.1:0-2859 GCA_964604095.1 uncultured Arenimonas sp.
GGCCCTTGGAAACGCACCACCGCCACCAGGTCGCCGGTCAGCTCGCCGGCCTTGTGCGCGCGCGCCATCGCCTCCTGGCTGTCGAACACCCGCGCCGGCGCGGTCACCCGCCATTTCGATTCATCCAGCGCCGACACCTTGATCACCGCCTCGCCCAGGTTGCCGTGCAGGCGGCACAGACCGCCCTGCGGCGAGAACGGCTCGGCGGCCGGCCGCAGGATGGCGGCATCACCCGATACCGCGACGGCATCGCGCCAGTGCAGATGGCCGTGGCTCAGCACCGGCTCCTGGGCATAAGCGGAAATCGGCTGGCCGATCACGCTGCGCGCATCGGCGTGCAGCAGGCCGGCCTGCAGCAGCTCGCGGACGACGAACGCCATGCCGCCGGCGGCGTGGAACTGGTTCACGTCGGCGGCGCCGTTGGGATAGATGCGCGCCAGCAGCGGCGTCACCGCGGAAAGGCCGGCCAGGTCTTCCGGCGTCAGCACATAGCCGACCGCGCGCGCCATGGCGATGATGTGGATCATCAGGTTGGTGGAGCCGCCGGTGGCCATCAGGCCGACCACGCCGTTGACCAGCGAGCGGGCATCGACCACCTCGCAGAACGGCAGGAATTCGCCACCCAGCGCCGTGTGCGCGGCGGCGGTCTGCACCGCGTATTCGGTCAGGCGTTCGCGCAGCTCGGTGTTCGGCGGCACGAAGGCGCTGCCGGGGATATGCAGGCCCATCATCTCCATCAGCAGCTGGTTGGAGTTGGCGGTGCCGTAGAAGGTGCAGGTGCCCGGCGCGTGGTAGGAGCCGGCCTCGACCGCGAGCAATTCGTCGCGGCTGGCCGTGCCGTCGGCGTAGCGCTGGCGCACTTTCGCCTTTTCGGCGTTGGCCACGCCGGACGGCATCGGGCCGGCCGGCACGAACACGATCGGCAGATGGCCGAAAGCGGCCGCGCCCATGAACAGACCGGGCACGATCTTGTCGCAGACGCCGAGCAGCAGGCCGGCGTCGAACGCGTCGTGGCTGAACGCGACGGCGGTGGACAGCGCGATCACGTCGCGGCTGAACAGGCTCAGCTCCATGCCCGGGCGGCCTTGGGTCACGCCGTCGCACATCGCCGGCACGCCGCCGGCCACCTGCGCGGTGGCCTTGCAGGCACGCGCCCAATCGCGGATCTTGGCCGGATAGTGCTCGTAGGGCTGATGCGCCGACAGCATGTCGTTGTAGGCGGTGACGATGCCGATGTTGGGAAAGCCGCCGAAGCCCAAGGCCGGCTTGTCCTCGCCGCTGGCCGCCATCACATGCGCCAGGTTCGAGCACGACAGCCGCGCGCGCGCCGGCGTGCGCCGCACCTGCGCGTGCATGCGCGACAGATAATCCGCGCGCGTCGCGCCGCTGCGCGCGACGATGGCGGCGGTGATGGCCTCGACGGCCGGATGCAGGTTCATGCGGGACTCCAGAAGATGTCGAGCGGTCCGCGGTACGCGGCCAGGAAACGGGCCATGGCGTAATGCGGCGCGCGCCCGTCCAGGCTGCGCTCCAGCACCTCGCGCTTGTCGGCGCCGGTGATGCAGACCAAGGCCGTGCGCGCGGCCAGCAGCCGCGGCAGGGTGAAGCTCAGGCGGTCGGCCTTGTCGGACGGCGGGGTGAAGCGGATCGCGCGCACCGCGGCATCGCCGGACGACATCGCGGCCTCATAGTCCGGGCTTTCCGCGAACAGCGAGGCGATGTGGCCGTCGGCGCCCATGCCGATGAGTACGGCGTCCAGGGTGCCGACGCGTGCGCGGATGTCGGCATCGGCCTGCGCCGCCGCCGCCGCGATGTCTTCGGCCGGATGGTACAGGCCGGCCAACAGGCCCACATGCGGCAAGGCCGGCGCGAACGCGCGCCGGATGGCGCCGGCATTGCTCTGCGGATCGTGCTCGGGCACGAAGCGCTCGTCGATCAAGGCCATGGACACCTGCGGCCAGGGCAGCGCACGCGCGGCCAAGTCGGCATACGCCGCCATCGGCGTGCTGCCGCCGGCCAAGCCGAGGGTGGCGTGGCCGCGCGCGTCGACCGCGGCGCCGACCGCGTCCTGCAGGGCGTCGGCCACGGCGCGCGCCATGCGCGCGGCGTCGCCGTAGATGTGCCAGACGGCGGCGCTCATGGCAGCCGCGGCCCGTGGCTGCCGGCCGGATACGGCTGCACCGGCAGGCCGGCGGCCTGATAGGCCTGATGGATGCGGTCGATCCAGGCCCAGGCCTGTTCCAGCTCGTCACGGCGCACGAACAGGGTGCGGTCGCCGCGGATGGCGTCGCGGATCAGGCGTTCGTAGGCGATGTGCCTGACCTTGCCGTTGCCGCCGCCGTCGATTTCGAGATTGAGTTCGACCGGCTTGAGCACGAACTCGTGCACGTCCGGCGTCTTGTTGAAGATCTGCAGGGTGATCGACTCGTCCGGCTGCATCCGGATCACCAGCCGGTTGGCATGGTCGCCGCCGCGCTCCTGTCCGAACAGGAACTGCGGCACCGGCTTGAAATCGACCACCACCTCGGTCAGCTTGGCGTCCAGACGCTTGCCGGTGACCAGATGGAACGGCACGCCCTTCCAGCGCCAGTTGTCGACGAAGGCCTTGATGCCGACGAAGGTCTCGGTGCGGCTCGGCTCGCGCGCGTCGTCCTCGCCGTTGTAGCCCGGCATGCCGTCGGCCGCCGCGTACTGGCCGAACACCACGCATTCGCGCACATTGGCCTCGGTGATCGGGCGCAGCGCCTGCAGCACTTTGATCTTCTCGTTGCGGATGGCCTCGGAACTGCCGTTCACCGGCGGTTCCATGGCCACCAGCGAGATCAGCTGCAGCATGTGGTTCTGCACCATGTCGCGCAG
>CAZRXZ010000224.1:0-1881 GCA_964604095.1 uncultured Arenimonas sp.
GGGGTCGCGGGCGAGGCGGGGTCGTTCGACATGGCGGGCTCCGTGCAAGCAGTCCACTCGTCGTTCCTTGCGCGAGGCAACCGCCGGGACGAGCGTCACCGGTCTTGCGCCCGCGCGAGGCGGGCGTATGTCCAGTTTACTTCATTGTCGGCATGCTGAACTCGGCGCCGGCACGGATGCCGGTCGGCCAGCGCGCGGTGACCGTCTTCAGCCGGGTGTAGAAGCGCACGCCGTCGGTGCCGTGCATGTGCAGCGGACCGAACAGGGAGCGCTTCCAGCCGCCGAAGCTGTGGAACGCCATCGGCACCGGAATCGGCACGTTGACGCCGACCATGCCGACCTGGATGCCGTGGCAGAACTGGCGGGCGGCATCGCCGTCGCGGGTGAAGATGGCGGTGCCGTTGCCGTATTCGTGGTCGTTGATCAGGCGGCAGGCGGCGTCGAAGTCCGGGGCGCGCACGATGCACAGCACCGGCCCGAAGATCTCGTCCCGGTAGATGGTCATCTCCGGGGTGACCCGGTCGAACAGGGTGCCGCCGAGGTAGAAGCCGTCTTCGAAGCCGGGCACCTTCAGGCCGCGGCCGTCCACCAGCAACTGAGCACCCTCGGCCACGCCGGCGTCGATGTAGCCTTTGACCTTGTCGCGGTGCTGACAGGTGACCAGCGGGCCCATATCGGGGTTGCCGGTGTCGCCGGGGCCGACGCGCAGGCTTTCCACCATCGGCTTGAGCTTGGCGATCAGCGCCTCGGCGGCGCCGTCGCCGACGCAGACCGCGACCGAAATCGCCATGCAGCGTTCGCCGGCCGAACCGTAACCGGCGCCGAGCAGGGCGTTGGCGGCCTGGTCCATGTCGGCGTCGGGCATGATCACCATGTGGTTCTTGGCGCCGCCCAGGGCCTGCACGCGCTTGCCGGCGGCGCTGCCGCGGGCGTAGATGTACTCGGCGATGGGCGTGGAGCCGACGAAGCTGACCGCCTGCACGCGCGGGTCGTCCAGCAACACGTCGACCGCGGTCTTGTCGCCGTGCACCACGTTGAACACGCCGTCCGGCAGGCCGGCTTCCTTCAGCAGCCGCGCCAGGATCATCGGCGGTGTCGGGTCGCGTTCCGAGGGCTTCAGCACGAAGGTGTTGCCGCAGGCGATGGCGATCGGGAACATCCACATCGGCACCATGCACGGGAAGTTGAACGGCGTGATGCCGGCGACCACGCCCAGCGGCGCGTATTCGCTCCAGGAATCCACGCCGGTGCCGACGTTCATCGAGTGCTCGCCCTTGACCAGATGCGGGATGCCGCAGGCGAATTCGACCACTTCCAGGCCGCGGGTCAGCTCGCCCTTGGCGTCGGAGAACACCTTGCCGTGCTCGCGGGTGATGGCCAGCGCGATCTCGTCGGCATGGGTTTCCAGCAGCTGCTTGAACTTGAACAGCACCCGTGCCCGGGCCAACGGGGTGGTTGCGGCCCAGGCCGGGAACGCCGCCTGCGCGGCGGCGATGGCGGCTTCCACGTCGGTGGCGTCCGCCAGCGCCACGCGCCCGCTCACCGCGCCGGTGGCCGGATTGAACACCTCGGCGCTGCGCTTGCCGGTGCCGAAGTCGTCACGGCCGTCGATGAAGTGGGCGATGGTGGCGGTCATGGCGGGCTCCGGTCAGGCGTTCAGGGCGTCGGCGGCGGGCACGTAGGTATAACCCAGGTCGTCGGCGACGGCCTTGTAGGTGACCTTGCCGGCATGCACGTTCAGGCCGTTGCGCAGGTGTTCGTCGGCCAGCAACGCGGCCTTGGCGCCGCGGTCCGCGATCTGCACGGCGAACGGCAGGGTGGCGTTGGTCAGCGCGAAGGTCGAGGTGCGCGCCACGCCGCCCGGCATGTTGGCCACGCAGT
>CAZRXZ010000224.1:1891-2855 GCA_964604095.1 uncultured Arenimonas sp.
TTCTGGTGCGTGGTGGCCTTCGAGGTCGCGAAGCAGCCGCCCTGGTCGATGGCGACGTCCACCAGCACCGAGCCGGGCTTCATCAGCTTGAGTTGCGCGCGCGAGACCAGCTTCGGTGCGGCCGCGCCGGGGATCAGCACCGCGCCGATGACCAGGTCGGTCTGCGGCAGCAGGCTTTCGATGGCATCGACGGTGGAGTACAGGGTGGTGATGCGGTCGCCGTACAGTTCATCCACGTAACGCAGACGGTCGAGCGAACGGTCGAGCAGGGTGACGCGGGCGTTCAGGCCCATCGCCATGCGCGCGGCATTCAGGCCGACTACGCCGCCGCCCAGCACCAGCACGTTGGCCGGCTTCACGCCCGGCACGCCGCCGAGCAGAACGCCGGAACCGCCTTGGGCTTTCTCCAGCGCGTGCGCACCGGCCTGGATCGACATCCGGCCGGCCACTTCCGACATCGGCGCCAGCAGCGGCAGGCCGCCCTTGCGGTCGGTCACGGTTTCGTAGGCGATGGCGGTGCAGCCGGATTTCACCAACGCGGCGGTCTGCACCGGATCCGGCGCCAGATGCAGGTAGGTGTACAGGATCTGGCCCGGGCGCAGCATGGCGCATTCGTTCGGCTGCGGCTCCTTGACCTTGATGATCATCTCGGCACGCGCGAAGATTTCCTGCGCGCTTTCGACGATCTCGGCGCCGGCTTTGCGGTACTGCTCGTCGGTCAGGCCGATGGCCGCGCCGCCGCCGCTCTGCACCAGGACCTGGTGGCCGTTGGCGATCAGCTCGCGGGCGCCGGACGGGGTCAGGCCGATGCGGTATTCGTGGTTCTTGATTTCACTGGGTACGCCGATGATCATGCTGTGTTACTCCGAGAAAGTCGTTTTTGTGTGGTGTCGCGCGGGCGGTACGGGGTCAGTCGGTTTCCCGGATCGCATCGGCGATGCGGGAGAATAACGCATCAATGTGC
>CAZRXZ010000225.1:0-2844 GCA_964604095.1 uncultured Arenimonas sp.
GACCGGATGATGCTCGCCGACCGGCAGCTCGAGAAACACCAGCCCGAAATGGTTGCCGAGCTTCTTGGCGTGCTCCAGCGGCCGCAGGTTGACCGGCACCGTGGCCCGGATCGAGACCCCGTCCAGGGATTCGCCGCGTTCCAGCATGTAGCTGCGCAACGCGCCGGCCATCGAGGCCATCAGCACGTCGTTGACGGTGGCGTCGAAGGCGCGCGAGACGGCCTTGACTTCGTCCAGCGGCAGCGGCGGCGCCCAGGCCACGCGCTTGCTCACGCCCAAGCGGCCGCGCAGCACGGTTTCCGGGTCGTCGCAGAGCGACAGCGCGAACGCCAGTTCGCGGGCGATTTCGCCGCCCTCCCGGGCCACCACGCCGGCCAAGGTCGGATCGCGGTAGAAATCCATGCTCTTGCCGAGCAGGTCCTCGCCGAGCTTCATGTAGCGGTCGATCACGCCCATGCGCGCGCGCACCGCGCGGCCTTCCTCTTTCAGCCAGGTCTTCGACAGCGGCTCGCGCCGTCGCGGGCGCGGCTCGGCGTCGGTCATCGACAACAGCACCTGCACCAGGGCGATGCCGTCGGCGTAGCAATGGTGGATGCGCGTCACCAGCGCCGATCCGCCGCCGTATTTCTCGACCAGATGGAACTGCCAGAGCGGCTTGCTTTTGTCCAAAGGCGTGGACGCCATCTGGCTGACGAAACGCTCCAGCGCGGCCTTGTCGGCCTTGCCCGGCAAGGCCGAGAGCCGCACGTGGTAGTCCAGGTCGAAATCGGCGTCTTCCTGCCAGAAGGTGCCGGTGGCGGTTTCCACCACTTTCTGCCGGAAGCGCGGATAGGCCAGGAAACGGTCGCGGATGACCTTCTGCAGGCGCGCGAGCGTGAGCGGCGACTCGAACATCATCACGCCGGTGATCATCATCAGGTTGGTCGGCCGCTCCATGCGCAGCCAGGCCTGATCGACCCGGCTCATCGGCGTTTTTCGGAGGGCTTTGCGGGATGCGGCCATGCGGGAACCGGAAAGGGGGTCGGCTCCACTTTACCGCATGCCCCGGCCGGACACTAGCGCCGGCTGTAGGCCGCCAGGGCCGCCGCCCGCGACTCGCCCAGATCCACCATCGGCGAAGGCGGATAATCCGGCGCGGCATGGCGGAGCAGTTCCGGCCGCTGCCAGGGCGCGAACACCAGCGGCGTCGGCAATTGCTGCAGCTCCGGCACCCAGCGCTTGATGTAGCGCGCCTGCGGGTCGAACTTCTCGGCCTGGCTGACGGGATTGAAGATGCGGAAATACGGCGCCGCATCGCAACCGGTGCCGGCCGTCCACTGCCAGCCTTGGCTGTTGTTGGCCAGGTCGGCGTCCAGCAGGGTGTCCCAGAACCAGCGCGCGCCGTGCAGCCAGTGGTAGCGCAGGTTCTTGCACAGGAAGCTGGCCACGATCATGCGCACCCGGTTGTGCATCCAGCCGGTGTGCCAGAGTTCGCGCATGCCGGCGTCGACGATCGGGATGCCGGTGCGGCCCTGCTGCCAGCGCGCCAGCGCATCGGCGTCCGGCTCGGCCCAGTCGAAGCGGTCGAACTGCGGGTTGAGGTTGCGCCCGACCGAGGCCGGGAAATGATGCAGCAGATGGTAGGAGAACTCGCGCCAACCCAACTCCGAACGGAAGTGCGCCAGATCCGCCTGCGCGGCTTCGCCCAGGCGTAGGCCGGCAGTGCGGCGCCAGATCTGCTGCGGGGAGATCTCGCCGAAATGCAGATGCGGCGACAGCTTGGAGGTGCCGGTGCGGTCCGGCAGGTTGCGCTGCTCCTTGTAGCCCGCGATGGCGCCTTCGCAGAACGCGTCGAGCAATTCGTGGGCGCCGGCCTCGCCCGGCCGCCAATGCGCCCAGAAACCGGCATGCCAGGCGATGGCAGGCAACAGGCCGAGTTCCTCGACCGTCAAACCGGCGATGCCCGGCGATGCCGGCAGGCGCCGCGGCGCGGGGTATTCGGCGCGCAGGGCGAGATTGGCCGAGACGTTGCGCCAGTAGGGGGTGAACACCCGATACGGGGTGCCCGTGCCGGTCTGCACCTGCCAGGGCTCCACCAGCAGACCGGCGTTGAAACGCTTCACCGTCAGCCCCCTGCGCTCGAAGGCCTGCTGCACCGCGGCATCGCGCGCCTGCGGCAAGGGTTCGTACACATTGCCGAAATACAGCGCCTCGGCCTGGGTTTCGGCCTGCAGGCGTTCAAGCGCCGCCAGGCTCCCGCCACGCGCGATGAGCAACCGGCCACCGAGCGCTTCGATGTCGCGTTGCAGGCCGAGCAGGGAGAAATGCAGCCAGGTGCGCGAGGCCGCGCCCGGCGCCCAATCGCCCTCCTCTTCCGGCGCATGCACATACACCGGTACCGGCGCGTAGCCGTCGGCGATGGCCTGTGCCAAGGCGGGATTGTCCTGCAGGCGCAGATCGCGCCGCAGCCAGACCAATGCGTTCGCCACATCGCCTCCGAAATCGTTCAAATACCGCGCATTACAGCGCGGCGGCCGTCATCCCGGCGTGAAGTTCAGGCTTCCACGAAGCGCACGCGGCGCGTGATCGAGCAGGTCAGCTCGTAACTGATGGTACCGGCGGCGGCGGCCACTTCCTCGACCGGCAGGCCTTCGCCCCACAACACCACCGGGTCGCCGACCGCGGCCTGCGGCTGGCTACGCAGGTCGAGCGTCATCAGGTCCATCGAGACCCGGCCGATGATCGGCACACGGCGGCCGTTCAGCAGCACCGAAGCGCCGGGCCGGATCACGCGCGGATAGCCGTCGCCGTAACCGATGGCGGCGACGCCGACCGGCATGTCCTCCGGGCAGGTGTAGATGCCGG
>CAZRXZ010000226.1:0-2826 GCA_964604095.1 uncultured Arenimonas sp.
GCGAGGCCAAGGTGCTGCGCATGCGCTTCGGCATCGACATGAACACCGACCACACCCTGGAAGAGGTCGGCAAGCAGTTCGACGTCACCCGCGAGCGCATCCGCCAGATCGAGGCCAAGGCCCTGCGCAAGCTGCGCCACCCGTCGCGCGCCGACGTGCTGCGTTCGTTCCTCGATTCCGACAACGGCTAAGCCTGCCGGGCCTATAGCTCAGCGGTTAGAGCAGGGGACTCATAATCCCTTGGTCCTAGGTTCAAATCCTAGTGGGCCCACCAACGCGAAACCCCGCCGCACGGCGGGGTTTTTCATGCCGGCTGCGCTATCATGGGCGCTGGAAAAGGAACCCCGCATGCTGCAGACCGTCGAACACGCCACCGCCAAAACCCCCGCCTGGAGCGTCATCTGGCTGCACGGCCTGGGCGCCGACGGCAACGACTTCGCGCCGATCGTGCCCGAGCTGGTGCGCCCGGGCTGGCCCGGCATCCGCTTCGTGTTCCCGCATGCGCCGGTGCGTCCGGTCAGCATCAACGGCGGCGCCGCCATGCGCGCCTGGTACGACATCGTCAGCATGGAGCTGGACAAGCGCGCCGACGAGGCCGGCCTGCGCGAATCGATGGGCGAGCTCGACCGGCTGATCGCGCGCGAACGCGACCGCGGCGTGCCGCTGTCGCGCATCGTCCTCGCCGGATTCTCGCAGGGCGGCGCGGTGGTGCTGGCGCACGCGTTGCGCCAGCGCGTGCCGGTGGCCGGCGTGATGGCGCTCTCCACCTATCTGCCACTGGGCGGCAAGAACGCCGAGGAACGCACGCCGGCGTCTGCGTCGGTGCCGGTGTTCATGGCGCACGGCGCGTTCGATCCGGTGATTCCGCTCGCGCTGGGCGAACACAGCCGGCGCCAGCTGCAGACCTTCGGCTTGGACGTGCGCTTCAAATCCTATCCCATGCAGCACAGCGTCTGCGCCGAGGAGATCCGCGACATGGCGGATTGGCTCGGGGAGCGTTTCGCGGCGCGATGAGCCGACGCGGCCAGCCGCTGCCGGATTTCTGCCGGCCGCCGCGCATCGCCGCGGTGTGCGGCATCACGCAGCTGGCGGTGGTGTTGCTGTTCCTGTCGCCGCTCGGCGTGCACCCCGGCGGGCTGACCGCCTTCCTGGCGGCCTCGGCGTTCGGGCAGTGGCTGGCGCTCAGCGCCGCGGTGCTGCTGTGCCGGATCGGGCCGATGCTGGCCGCGCTGCCGCTGGTGCTGGCCTCGGCCGCGGCGTCGACCCTGGTCGGCATGGTGACGGCGCTGGCGGCCTGGCTGCTGTACGTGCTCGACCGCGAACTGCAGTACCGTGCGCTGCAGCATCTGGGCGCGGTGCAATTCAGTCTCGGCACGGCCTTGATGATGGCGCTGCTGTGCGCGGTGATGCTGCGTTATTTCTACGTGCGCGAACAGTGGCAGGCGCAGGTCAAGGCCAACGCCGCGGCCTCGCTGCAGGCACTGCAGGCGCGCATCAACCCGCATTTCCTGTTCAATTCGATGAACACCATCGCGGCCCTGGTGCGCAAGGACGCCGCCACCGCCGAGCGCGCCATCGAGGACCTGTCCGACCTGTTCCGCGCCGCGCTCGGCGACGAGCGCGCCGACGCCGCCTTGGCCGAGGAGTTGCAGGTGGTACGCCAGTACCTGGCCATCGAGCAGCTGCGTCTGGGCGCGCGTTTGCGCGTGGATTGGCACTTGCCGGAGAGTCTGCCGCAGCAGTGCCGGCTGCCGCGCCTGTTGCTGCAGCCGCTGTTCGAGAACGCGGTGCTGCACGGCATCGCGCCGCGGCCGGAAGGCGGCGAGATCCGCGTCGACGCCGAGGCCGCAAACGGCCGTCTGCGGCTGACGCTGTCCAATCCGCTGGCGCCGGACGGTGGCGGCGTGCACGGCCACGGCCACGCGCTGGTCTCGGTGACGCGCCGGCTGGAGCTGTACTACGGCGGCCGCGCCCGCCTGCAGAGCGCGCGCGAGGACGGCTGCTTCGTCATCCGCCTGGAGCTGCCCTGTGACTAGGCCGCTCTCGGTCTTGGTGGTGGATGACGAACCGCTGGCGGCCGAGCGGCTCTGCGCGTTGCTGGCGGAGCTGCCGGATTGCAGGGTCGCCGGCGTCGCCGGCAATGCCGAACAGGCCTGGCAGCTGGCGCAGCGGCTGCGCCCCGACGTGGTGTTGCTCGACATCGCCATGCCCGGCGAATCCGGACTGGCGCTGGCCAAACGCCTGCGCGCCCTGCCCGAGCCGCCGGTGTTGGTGTTCTGCACCGCGTTCGACCAGCACGCCCTGCAGGCCTTCGAGGCGCAGGCCGTCGATTACCTGCTGAAGCCGGTCCGGCGCGAACGCTTGGCCGACAGCCTGGCGCGCGCACGTCGCCTGCTGCCGGTCGCCGCCGCGCCCGGCGTCGAACCGTTCGTGGCGGCTTCGGTGGGCGGCGTCATCCGGCGCATCGCGCTGGCCGACATCCGCTACCTGCACGCCGACGAGAAATACACCGTGGCCTGGCACCGCGGCGGCGAGCATGTGCTGGACCAGACCCTGAAGGAGCTCGAACAGCAGTTCCCGGCGCAGTTGGTGCGCATCCACCGCAACTGCCTGGTCAACCGCGCGCAGCTGCAGGAGTTGCGCCGCGATCCGGCCGGGCATGTCTGGGCGGTGCTGCGCGACGTCGACCGGCCTTTGGAAGTCAGCCGGCGCTGCGCCGGCGAACTCAAGGACTGGTTCAAGGGCGGCTGATGCCGGAAGCGCCGGCCGCATGCGATAATGCGCGCATGCAGACCATCCGATTAGCCACCCGGGAAAGCGCGCTGG
>CAZRXZ010000227.1:0-2814 GCA_964604095.1 uncultured Arenimonas sp.
GGCCACCAAGCTGGTGTTCTTCGCCAATCCCAACAATCCCACCGGCACCTGGTTCGACACGGAAGCGCTGGCCGACTTCCTGGCCAAGATCCCGCCCGAGGTTCTGGTGGTGGCCGACGAGGCCTATATCGAATACGCCACCGATCCCGCGCTGTCCTCGGCCATGGCGCTGCGCACATGCTTCCCGAACCTGGTGGTAGCGCGCACGTTCTCCAAGGCCTATGGCTTGGCCGGCCTGCGCGCCGGGTATCTGGTCGCCGACGCGTCGGTGGTGCGGGCCATGGAGCCGGTGCGCGAATCCTTCAATCTCAACGCCATGGCGCTGGCGGCGGCGGAAGCGGCCTTGGCCGATAGCGCGCATCTTGACGCGGTGCGGCGCGGCAATGCCGCCGAGCGGGCGCGCCTGGCCATGGCCTTGCGTAATCTCGGTTTGGCGGTGCTGCCCTCGCAGACCAACTTCCTGCTGGTGCGTTTCGGCTCGGGCACCGCCGCCCTCGAGCAGGCGCTGTTCACGCGCGGTGTGATCCTGCGGCCGATGGCCGGTTATGGGCTCGGCCACTATCTGCGCGTCACCGTGGCCACCCCGGCCGAGAACGAGCGCCTGTTGGCCGCCTTGCGCGAGGTGCTGGCATGACGCACGATTGGCTGGCCGGCCGCTCGCACGGGCTGCACGGTACGCTGCAGGTGCCCGGCGACAAATCGCTCTCGCACCGCGCCATCATGCTGGCGGCGCTGGCGGAGGGCGAAAGCCGCATCGAAGGCTTCCTGGAAGGCGAGGACACCCGCGCCACCGCGCGCATCTTCGGCCAGCTCGGAGTGCGCATCGAAACCCCGAATCCGCAGACCCGCATCGTGCACGGCGTGGGCCTGCACGGCCTGCGCGCCAGTGCCGAACCGCTGGATTGCGGCAATGCCGGCACCGGCATGCGCTTGCTTGCCGGTTTGCTCGGCGCGCAGGCGTTCGATAGCGTCCTGGTCGGCGATGCGTCCCTGTCCCAACGTCCGATGGCGCGCGTGATCCGCCTGCTCGAGCGCATGGGCGCGCGCATCGACGCGCGCGACGGCGAGTTCGCGCCCTTGCGCATCCACGGCGGCCAGCGCCTGCAGGGGCTGGCGATCGACACCGCGGTAGCCAGCGCGCAGGTCAAGTCGGCGTTGATTTTCGCCGCCCTGTACGCCGAAGGCGAAACCGTCATCACCGAGCCGCGGCCGACCCGCGATTACACCGAAGCCATGCTCCAGGCGGCCGGCTGGCCGATCGAGTACGGGCCGGGCAGGGTGCGTGTGCAGGGCGGCGGCCGTTTGTCCGCGCAGACCTTCCGGATTCCCGCCGACCCCTCGTCGGCGGCGTTCCCGCTGGTGGCGGCCCTGCTGGTGCCGGGGTCGGACATCACCGTCACCGGCGTCGGCATCAATCCGCGGCGGACCGGCCTGTTCGATGCCCTGCGGCTGATGGGCGCCGACCTGCAGTTCCTGAACCCGCGGCGGCAGAACGGCGAAGCGGTCGCCGACATCCGCGCGCGCAGCTCGCGCCTGCGCGGCATCGAGCTGCCGGAGGCCTTGGTGCCGGACATGATCGACGAATGCCCGATCTTCTTCATCGCCGCGGCGCTTGCCGAAGGCCGCACGCGCGCCACCGGTCTGGCCGAGTTGCGGGTCAAGGAATCGGACCGGCTCGGCGGCATGGCGCGCGGCCTGCGCGCCATGGGCGCGACGGTCGTGGCGTCGGATGATGCCATCGAGATCGCCGGCGGTGCGCTGCAGGCCGCCGACATCGACAGCCTGGGCGATCACCGGCTGGCGATGAGCTTCGCGGTGGCGGCGCAATGCGCCGCGGGCGTGACGCGCATCCGCGATTGCGCTAATGTGGCCACCTCTTTTCCCGGGTTCATCGCGCTGGCCCATGCCAGCGGCATGCGTTTGGACCCGGCCGTGAACCCTGCTGGAGCCTGAATGAGCGAGATCGCCATCCCCGTTGTGACCCTCGATGGCCCGGCCGGTGCCGGCAAAGGAACGGTCAGCCGCCGGGTGGCCCAAGCCCTCGGTTGGACTTATCTGGACTCCGGCGCCCTGTATCGGGCGGTCGGCATTGCGGCGTCCTGGGAAGGCATCGGCCTGGATGAACCGGAAAATCTGGCGGCCTGTGCGGCTCGAACTGACATTAAGTTCGTCACACAATCACATGAAGAACCTAGTATTTTCGTTAACGGGAAAGAGGCCACGGCCGAAATCCGCTCGGAATTGGCCGGGTCCATGGCGTCGGCTTTGGCGGCCCAGCCGCTGGTGCGTCAAGCCTTGGTCGCCCTGCAGCGCGGCTTTCGGCAGGCGCCCGGGTTGGTGGCCGACGGCCGCGATATGGGCACCGTGATCTTCCCGGATGCACCCTATAAGTTCTTTCTGACCGCCAGTCCGCTGGAGCGTGCCCAAAGGCGGCATAAACAGTTGATGGAAAAAGGGGTTTCTGTTAAACTCGACGCCCTATTGCAGGAAATCGTGGCCCGTGACGAGCGGGATGCGAACCGCGCGGTGGCGCCCCTGAGGCCGGCCGATGACGCCATCGTCATCGATTCGACCGCGATGCCCATCGATGCGGTGATCGCCCAGGTGCTTTCCGCACTGCCGACGCATTTCCGCCGCTGAGCGGCCCGCGCGTTCCGCGATAGGTTCCGCCCCTGCATCCGCAGGGTCCTTCAACGTGCAACCGCACACAACAGGTGGGCCACCCGCGCGCGGGTCGCCTGTTCATCAACTCGAGAACTCATCATGACTGAATCATTTGCCGAACTGTTTGAGCAAAGCCAAACATCCCTGAAC
>CAZRXZ010000228.1:0-362 GCA_964604095.1 uncultured Arenimonas sp.
CAGGTCTTTCAAGGTGCCGGAGGCCTCGGCGCCGACCACCGCCAGCGCGATGATGCCCATGGTCTTCTGCGCGTCGTTGGTGCCGTGCGCGAAGCCCATGTAGGCCGCCGAACCGATCTGCGCCTTGCCGAACACGGCGTTGATCCAGCGCGGACGCGAGATGCGCGCCAGCCAGCCGCCGGCCGAATTCATCGAACTGATCAGCGCCATCAGCAGCGCCATGATCAGCACGCCGAGCAGGAAGCCGGCCAACGGCGAGGTCACCATCGGAATGACCACCTTCCACAGCAGACCGGCGTTCTTGCTCCAGCTCTCGCCGGCCTGCGACCACACCAGCGCGCCGAAATCGTTGTCGGCGGCGG
>CAZRXZ010000228.1:395-2807 GCA_964604095.1 uncultured Arenimonas sp.
CAGGGCGCAGATCAGAACCTGCGAACCGACGTGCACGACATCGGTGTCGATCAGGCCGGAGGCGATGGTCTTGGCCACCGCCGTGCCCCAGAACGCGCCGATCAGGTTGGTCACCGCCGCCAGCATCACCGCCTGGGTCGGAGTCAGCACCTTGGTCGCCACCACGGTGGCGATGGAGTTGGCGGTGTCGTGGAAGCCGTTGATGAACTCGAACACCAGGGCGGTGACGATCACCAGCAGCAGCAGGACCAGGGCGAAGTCCATGGCCGCGTCCTCAGGAGTTCTTCAGGATGATGTGGTGCACCACATTGCCGGCGTCGCGGCATTTGTCGATGGCCTTCTCCAGCATCTCGAACAGATCCTTCAGGATCATGTAGCGCATCGGGTCGGTTTCGTTCTGGTAGGTGTCGCGGTACAGCTCCAGGATCAGACGGTCGGCCTCGGCCTCGATGGCCTGCATGCGGTCGTTCAGCGCCTTGCTGGTCTCGATGTTCATGCCCTTGCGCAGCTGGCCGACCATCTGCTCGAGCACCTCGGTGCTCTGCTCCAGCATCTTGGCGCGCGGCACGAAATCGACGTCGCCCAGGCGGTGCGCCGACAGGGTGAAGCGCTCGGCGAACTTCTCGACCACCTTGGGGATCTTGTACAGCACGTTCGACAGCGCTTCGATGTCCTCGCGCTCGAGCGCGGTGACGAAGGTGTTGACCAGCTCCTGGCTGATCTGCGCGGCGAGGTCCTTCTCGCGCTGGCGCGCCAGCTTGAACTTCTCCAGCGAGCGCTGCTGCGGCGGCGTGGCCAGCAGGTCGGCCAGCGCATGCGTGCTTTCCCGCGCCGCGGAAGCGCTGGCTTCCAGCAGGCCGTAGAACTTGTCGCCTTTGCCGAAGATGGTTTGCAGAGAGAACATGGCGGGCTCCTGAACGGGCGGTTAAGGTTGATCGGGCTGGCGCATATTGTAGGCGAATTATGACGGATTTGTGACAAATCGGCGGAGGGCCCGACGGCTCCCACCGGCATGGAGTATCCTATCGGCTGTGAACGGAAAAGCCCGCCACCCCGATGTTTGAGCTCGCCATCGTCCTCGTTCTGGTCCTGTTGAACGGGTTCTTCGCCCTGTCGGAAATGGCAGTGGTCACCTCGCGCAAGTCGCGCCTGAAGCAGCTGGCGCAGAACTCCAAACGCGCCAAGGCGGCCCTGGAACTGTCGGAGCATCCGGAAAGCTTCCTGTCCGCGGTGCAGGTGTGGATCACCCTGCTCGGCCTGCTGACCGGCTACTTCGGCGGCGAATCGCTGGCCGAACGCATGCAGCCGGCGTTCGCCGCCGTGCCGGCGCTGGCGGATTACGCCCATATCATCGCCTACGCCCTGAGCTTCGGCAGCATCCTGTTCGTGTCGGTGGTGCTGGGCGAACTGCTGCCCAAGCGCCTGGGCACCCTGCGTCCCGAGCAGCTGGCGGTGGCGGTGGCCCTGCCGATGCGCTTTTTGGCCACGGCCGCGCGCCCGGTGGTGGTAATCCTGGCCGGCAGCACGCGCTTCCTGATGCGCCTGCTGGGCCTGAGCAACGTCACCGAGGACAAGGTCACCGACGAGGAGATCCGCCACCTGGTGGCCGAAAGCCACGAGCAGGGCATGATCGACGCCGACGAACGCAACATGCTCAACCGCGTGCTGCGCCTGGGCGACCGCAGCGCCGAATCGCTGATGACGCCGCGCACGCTGATCACCTGGCTGGACGCCGACGCGCCGCTGGACGAGAACCAGGCGGTGCTGCGCGGGCAGCCGTTCACGCGCTATCCGGTGTACCGCGGCGACGACAGCAATGTGCTCGGCGTGCTCGAATCCAAGACCCTGGTCGGCCGCGAATGCCGCAGCAACGACGAGCTGTTCGGCACGCTGCGGCCGGCCCTGTTCGTGTCGGAATCGACCAACGCGCTCAAGCTGCTGGAGATCTTCCGCGAAGAGCAGCAGACGCTGGCGCTGGTGGTCGACGAATACGGCGACATCCAGGGCATGGTGACCTTGAACGACCTGCTCGGCGCCATCCTCGGCCGCATCCAGAGCCTGGAAAGCGACGAGACCGAACCGCTGGTGGTCGAACGCGACGACGGCAGCTGGCTGGTGGACGGCCGCCTGGCCGTGGAAGAGCTGCACGAGCTGCTCAACCTGCAGCGCCTGCCCGGCGAGGACGACGGCGACTTCACCACCGTCGCCGGCATGGTCATCGCCCACTTCGGGCGTATTCCGCACACCGGCGAAGCCTTCGAGTTCGGCGACTGGCGCGTGGAGGTGGTCGATCTGGACGGCGCCCGCATCGACAAGCTGCTGATCGGTCCGCGTCCGCCGAACGACGCGGCCTTCGACGAGTAAGCCATGAGCCACGAAATCAGCACCCGCATCCTGCTGCAGCAGCTGGCC
>CAZRXZ010000229.1:0-2794 GCA_964604095.1 uncultured Arenimonas sp.
CCTTGTATTCGAGCGCGGTGTGGTTGCGCTTCATCGCCGACAGGATGCGGTCCGAACCGGACTGCACCGGCAGGTGCAGGAACGCGGCCAGCTTGGGCACGTCGCGGTGCGCTTCGATCAGCGAATCCGAGAACTCCAGCGGGTGCGAGGTGGTGTAGCGGATGCGGCCGATGCCGTCGATCTCGGCGATGGCGCGGATCAGCAGGGCCAGGTCGGCGGTCTCGTCGCTGCCCTCGATGGCGCCGCGGTAGGCGTTCACGTTCTGGCCGAGCAGGGTGACCTCGCGCACGCCCTGCGCCGCCAATTGCGCCACCTCCAGCAGCACGTCGTCGAACGGGCGCGAGACCTCCTCGCCGCGGGTGTAGGGCACTACGCAGAAGCTGCAGTACTTCGAGCAGCCTTCCATGATCGAGACGAACGCGGTCGGGCCTTCGGCGCGCGGCGCCGGCAGGTGGTCGAACTTCTCGATTTCGGGGAAGCGGATGTCGACCTGGGCCTGGCCGCTGCCGCGCTTGGCGTCGATCATCTCCGGCAGGCGGTGCAGGGTCTGCGGGCCGAACACCAGGTCGACGAACGGGGCGCGCTTGAGGATGGCCTCGCCTTCCTGCGAGGCCACGCAGCCGCCGACGCCGATGACCAGGGCCGGGTTCTTTTCCTTCAGCAGCCGCCAGCGGCCGAGTTGCGAGAACACCTTTTCCTGCGCCTTCTCGCGGATCGAGCAGGTGTTGATCAGGATGACGTCGGCTTCGGTCTCGTCCTGGGTCAGCTCCAGGCCGTGGCCGGCGTTGAGCACGTCGGCCATCTTGTCCGAGTCGTACTCGTTCATCTGGCAGCCGTGGGTCTTGATGTACAGCTTCTTGGCGGGGGATTTCCCGGTCATGGCGCTTATTCCGGTCGGGAGGGGCGGCCATTGTAACAATGTTTGCCGCGCCCGGCCGCCGGGCCGCCGCGTGAATCGGCGCTAAACCGGTTGCGTGCAGGGGCTGGCGCCCGGTGCGGCCACGCGCAAGGATGGAAGTGCGTCCAACCACGCCAGGAGGAGTCATGTCGGTCACCGTCCGTACGTCCCCGTCCGCCGCCGTTTGGGAAAACCTGAGCTTGCCGCGCATCGCGGCCATCAGCGCCACGGCCAGCATCCACCTCGTCGCCTTCGGGTTCCTGCTGATGCCGGTGTCTTTGCCGGACTGGCTGGATGCCGCCGAGACCCGCACGGAAGTCGATTTCATCGTGCCCGACCCGCCGAAACCGCCCGAGCCGGTGGTGTTGAAGCCCCTGACGCCGCCGGCAATCATGCCGCGGACCCTGCCGTCCTCGCCGGTGGCCAAGCCGCAGGCCGATACGGTGCCGGCCGAGGAGGCCACCACCGCCGATCCGGGGCCGTTGGATATCCAGGTGTCCGGCGAGTCGGGCGCGGTCGCCGAGTCGTTCGAGCCCGTGGCCGGCGGCGACGTCGATGCCAGCACGCGCGCGCAGTATCCGATCCGGTATCCGCCGGCGGCGTTGCGCGCCTTGGCCACCGGCAGCGTGTGGGTGGCGGCGCGTTACGACGCCAGCGGCACGGTCACCGATACGCGCATCCACCGCAGCAGCCGCAATACCGACCTGGACCGCGCCGCTTTGGCCGGGGTGAAGAAGTGGAAGATCAATCCAGGCCGCGTGCAGGGCCAGCCGGTCGGCGGCGAGGCCTTGGTGGAAGTGGTGTTCAGCCTGTAGCGGGCTGTGGTAAATTCGGCTCGGATTCCCTCCGTTTCCGGGCCGCTTCCCATGCGTCACGCGTCTTCCGCCTTGTTGCTGCTGCTGGCCGCGCCCGCCGCCTGGGCCGGTACGGTGTACCGTTGCGTGGACCGTGCCGGTGACGTGCATTTCGTCAGCGCCCGGATTCCGGGCCAGCAGTGCAAGGTGGCGGCGCAGTACGCTGCCGCCGGCCCGTCCTCGCCAACGGTGCCGTCCCCCGCGGTTTCGCCGTCATCGGCGGCTGCACCCGTGCCCGCAGCGGCCGCCGGCAATGCACCCACCGCCGCGCCGGCGGCCGGTGGCGAACCCAAGTTCCTGCGCATGGCGCACTCCACCACCTATGTCTGGCTGGACGCCGACGGCGTGCGGCATTTCGCCAACCGCCGGCCGTCGGGCATCGCCAACGTCCAGGTCCGGCGCACCAGCTATCCGATCTTCTCCATTCCCGGCTGTTATGCCTGCGGCGTGGCGCCGAACGTCGATTTCGGCCATGTGCGCCTGAATCTGCAGGCCTTCCGCGGCGAGGTGCAGGCCGCGGCCCAGCGGCACGGGGTCGATGAGGCCATCGTGCGCGCCATCATCCATGCCGAATCGGCGTTCCGGCCGCATGTGGTCTCGCCCAAGAACGCGCAGGGGCTGATGCAGCTGATTCCGGCCACCGCCCGCCGCTTCGGCGTGCGCGATGCCTTCGATCCGGCCCAGAACATCGAGGGCGGCGTGAAGTATCTGGCGTGGCTGCTGAAGCGCTACAACGGCGACTTGACCATGGCGGCCGCCGGCTACAACGCCGGCGAGGGCGCCGTCGACCGCTACAAGGGCGTGCCGCCCTATCGGGAAACCCGGCAATACGTGGCCCGGGTCGGGCAGCTGGCCGAGCGCTACCGCAAGGCCCTCAAGCCCGGTTGAGCGGCTCCGGCCTGCCCGTTGTTTAACGGGGGCTTAATCCATTACAATACGGCGTTATCCCCGGAGGGAACCTTCCGGAGAGCCCTTTCATTTCACTGTTTGGAGAGCCGAATGGCTAACCATGAAGTTAACACCGGCCGCCGCCGGTTCTTGA
>CAZRXZ010000230.1:0-2776 GCA_964604095.1 uncultured Arenimonas sp.
GGCGCTGAACATCGGCCCGATCACCGTGCTCGACAACGACGGCAAGCCGGTCAAGTAAGCGCGGCAGCGCGAACGAAAAAGGGGCCTTCGGGCCCCTTTTTCGTTCTGCGGAAGCGGCGGGTTCAGTCCGGCTTGGCGCGGCTAATGCCGTAAAAGGCCAGCAGGCCGGCCGCGATCGAGAGGCTGATCACGCCCCAGGAGGCCGGCTGTTGCCCGTCCAGGCCCAGGAGGTCGATGATCAGGAAGCCGGCGCCCAAAAAGCCCAGGCACAGGCCCCATTTCAGCGCCGAGACGTGGGGCGGCACCATCGCGCGCGACAGCGCCTGCAGCACCTCGGCCGCGGCCGCGTCGGATTTCAGCGCCTTGGCGCGCACGATGCCGTCGGCGACCGCGCGGACGGTCAGCACGATTGCCGAAAAAATGATCAATACGATGAAAACGTCACCCGCCATGCCATGCTCCTTTACGATGCCCGCGGAAATCGAGGGCTTGCGTGGATAGAGGCGGGCGGGCGGAAAAAGGTTGCAGCCTCAGTCCGGCACGTGGATGCGGGCCTTGATGTGCTTCAGGTTGGCCACCAGGGTGAAGGTCATCACCACCAGCAGCGCCCAGGAGCTCCACTTGCCCAGATGCACCACCGACCAGGCCCCCAGCTGCTCGGGGTAGCGCCAGATGCCGAAGAAGGTGCTGATGTTCTCGGCCAGCCAGATGAAGAAGCCGGTCAGCACGAAGCCGAGCAGCAGCGGCATCCGGCGGTCGCGGTCGTACGGGCGGAACACCACGGTGGTGCGCGAGTACAGGCCGAGCGCGCAGGCGGCGAGGTACCAGCGGTAGTCGCCGATGTAATGGTGGGTGAAGAAATTGGCGTAGATCAGCAATGCCACCAGGCCGGCCATCCAGTACGGCGGATGGTGCAGCACGCGGATGTCGAGCAGGCGCCAGGCCTGGATGATGTAGCTGCCGACCGCGGCGTACATGAAGCCCGAGAACAGCGGCACGCCCAGCACCTTGCTGAAGGCCGGGTCGGGATAGCTCCAGGACTGGATGCTGCCGGAGACCTTGAACGCCTCCAGTACGAAGCCGACCGCATGGAACAGGCCGATGGCCTTCATTTCGTCCCAGGTCTCCAGGCGGGTCCAGAGCATCAGCGCCTGCACCGCCAGGGCGAACGCCAGCAGCAGGTCGTAGCGCGGAATGCCGAACAGACCCGCGCGCGGGCACAGGAACACGGCCAGGAAGAACAGGCCGGCGAACAGGCAGGCGCGCGCCTCCTTCACGCCGAAGTACAGGAATTCGACCGCGAACCGGCGCAGGCCGCGCAAGGCCGGCGCGTCGGGGATGGCGGTGAGGTGGCGGTCCAGCTGCGCGATCATCGGGTTCGGGCCGGGCATGGCGCCGGAAGGGTGGGATGCATGCCGCTAGCATAAACCGGAAGCCTGCTTGCCGGCGGCGGTGCAACCTTTTTCCGCAGACTGGTATCTAATGGCGTCATGGAAGACCGAAATCCGGCATGGCAGGCCGACCTTTCGCTGGCCCGGCGGGCGCAGCGGGGCGACGCGACCGCCTTCGCCGACATCGTGACGACGCACCAACGCCTGGTCTGGCATATGGCCTGGCGCATGCTGCAGCACCGGCAGGAAGCCGAGGACTGCAGCCAAGAGGTGTTCCTGCAGGTGCATCGCAGCCTGGGCCAGTTCCGCGGCGACAGCGCGCTGGGCACCTGGATCGGCCGGGTGGCGTTCTCGGTGGCGCTGCGGATGGCGCGCAAGCGCAAGCTGCGGCTCGACATCCCGTCCGATTACGAGCCCGAGCAGGCGTTCGAACGCATCGGCTCCGACGAAGACGTGGCCGGCGCGCACGCCGACGGCGAGCGGTTGCAGGCCCTGTATGCCGCCATCGACCAGCTGCCGGCCCTGCCGCGCACGGTGCTGAGCCTGCATTACCGCGATGACCTGCCCATCCAGCAGATCGCCGCGATGCTCGATTGCCCGGAGGGCACCGTCAAATCGCATCTCAACCGCGGCCGCAACCGCCTGAAAGCCGCACTCGCCCACTTGGAGGCCAGCCATGTCCGCGCCTGATCCGTTCGACGCCCTGTTGCGCAGGGCGCTGCGCAGCCACGATATCCCGCCGGTGCCGCCTACGCTGGTGGCGGCCTGGCGCCCGGTTCGGTCCGATGTCGGCGCCCGCTGGCTGTGGCTGGCCCCGTCCGGCTTGTTCGCGGTCGGCTTGGTGTTGGGCGTATGGTTGGCGCCGCTGGGGCTGACGGCGGCATTCACCTCCCTGCGCGCCACGGTTGCCGCGCTGTGGCAGGCGCTGCCGCCCGGCGTGACGACCTGGGGCCTGGCCTTGCTGCTGGCGGTGGCGGTGCTGGCCTTGGATGGCGCCCGCGGCTATCTGCTGCGCCGGCGCTGACCGGCGCCGGCCCTACATGCCGGGGGCATCTATGGCAGAATAACGGGCTTGGGCCGCGCCGTTCGGGTGCCGGCCGTTACCCTGGAATCCGTCATGCTCTTCAAAAACGTCGCCATCGCCGGCCTGGCCCACATCGATGCCCCGGTCACCCTGACTTCCGACCAGATCAATCTGGAACTGAAACCGACCATGGAACGCCTCGGCATCCGCACCGACGTGCTGCAGGACATCGCCGGCATCAAGGCGCGCCGCCTCTGGGACGGCGACCTGCAGGCCTCCGACGTGGCCACCATGGCGGCCGAAAAGGCCCTGGCCGACGCCGGCATCGACCGCAGCAAGGTCGGCCTGCTGGTCAACACCT
>CAZRXZ010000231.1:0-2751 GCA_964604095.1 uncultured Arenimonas sp.
GGCCGGCGTCGGTGGTCTGCTTGACCGCTTCATAGGTCAGGGTGCCGGAACGCGACACGATGCCGATCTTGCCCGGCAAGTGGATATGGCCCGGCATGATGCCGATCTTGCATTCGCCCGGGGTGATGACGCCGGGGCAGTTCGGGCCGATCAGGGTCACGCCCGGATAGGCCTTCAGGCTGTTCTTGACGCGCAGCATGTCGAGCACCGGGATGCCTTCGGTGATGCAGACGATGATCTTGATGCCGGCGGCGGCCGCTTCCAGGATCGCGTCGGCCGCGAACGGCGGCGGCACGTAGATGACCGAGGCGTCGGCGCCGGTGGCCTTGACCGCGTCGTTGACGGTGTTGAACACCGGCAGGCCGATGTGCTGGGTGCCGCCCTTGCCGGGGGTCACGCCGCCGACCACTTGGGTGCCGTAATCCAGCATCTGCTGGGCGTGGAAGGTGCCTTGCTGGCCGGTGAAGCCCTGCACGATGACCTTGGTGTTTTTGTTGACGAGAACGCTCATGCTTTCGATTCCTTCAATTAGGCGCGCGCGGCGGCCACGACTTTCTGGGCGCCGTCGTTGATGTCGTCGGCGGCGGTGATGGCCAGACCGCTGCTGCGCAGCAGTTCCTTGCCCTTTTCGACGTTGGTGCCTTCCAGGCGCACCACCACCGGCACTTTCACGTCCACTTCCTTGACCGCGGCGATGATGCCCTCGGCGATCATGTCGCAGCGGACGATGCCGCCGAAGATGTTGACGAAGATGGCCTTGACCTTGTCCGAGCTCAGGATCAGCTTGAAGGCCTCGGTCACGCGCTCTTTGGTGGCGCCGCCGCCGACGTCGAGGAAGTTGGCCGGCGAGCCGCCGTTGAGCGAGATCACGTCCATGGTCGCCATCGCCAGGCCGGCGCCGTTGACCATGCAACCGATGTCGCCGTCCATGGTGACGTAGTTCAGGTCATGCTGGCTGGCCAGCACTTCGGTCTCGTCTTCCTGGCGGATGTCGCGCATGGCGGCCAGTTCCGGGTGGCGGAAGGTGGCGTTGTCGTCGGAGTTGATCTTGCCGTCGAGCACGGCCAGGTCGCCGTTGGTCAGGATGGCCAGCGGATTCAGTTCCACCAGGGCCAGGTCCTTTTCGTTGAACAGCTTGAACAGGCCGAGCATGACCTTGCTGAGCTGGCCGACCTGCTTGGCGTTCAGGCCGAGGTCGAAGCCGAGCTGGCGGCACTGGTAGGCCTGCAGGCCCTGCACGTAATCGACGTGCACGCTCTTGATCGCCGACGGATTGGTGCGGGCGACTTCCTCGATGTCCATGCCGCCTTCGGCGCAGGCGATGAAGGTGATGCTCTTGCTGGCGCGGTCGACCAGCACCGAGAGGTACATCTCGGCGGCGATGTCGGTGCCTTCGCAGACCAGCACCGAATCGATCGGCAGTTCGACGCCGGCGGTCTGGTAGGTCGCCATCTTGGTGCCGAGCATGGCTTCGGCGTATTTCTTGACGTCATCGAAGCTGCGGGCCAGCTTGACGCCGCCGGCCTTGCCGCGGCCGCCGGCGTGGATCTGGGCCTTGACCACCCACATCTCGCCCGGGATCTGTTTGGCGGCGGCGACCGCCTCGTCTCCGGTGCGCGCCACGATGCCCTTGGGCACGGCGATGCCGTAATCGGCGAACAATTGTTTGGCTTGGTATTCGTGGAAGTTCATTCGACACCTTGTGGGAACGGGCGCAGGACCCGGAAAAGGGCCATTATTGTCGCATTTTTGGGCAGATAAAGGCAAAAACCGGGAATTCCCCCGTATACTCGGGATTCACCGGCCCACCCGAACCCTTGCCAAATCAATGGCCTTAGCCTTGAAAGCCGCCAGCTCCGAGAGCCTGCGCCAGCGCGAGATGTACTTCTTCGCGCTATTCCGCTGCCTGGAGTCCGCCATCCTGGCGCTTTGGGTGTTCTCGCCGTTCGGGCCGTTCCGCGGGCAGGCCATCAGCGGCCTGCTGCAGGGCCTGGGCGCCGCCTACCTGATCGGCTCGGCCGTGCTTCTGCTGCTCCACCGCATGGGCCCGAACCCGAACCACATCGGGCTCGGCCTGCTGCTGGACCTGTCCGTGTTCGCCGGCCTGGCCTGGTTGCTGCCGGCGGAATTCTACAGCGCGGCGCTGATCATGCTGGTGAATCTGGCGGCCGGCGGCGTGTTGCTCGGGCGGCGCGCCAGCGCCTGGGCCACGGCCGCGGCCATCGCGGTCCTGCTCGGCCATTACCTGACCGCCCGCCTCGGCGGCCGTGCCGAGGCCGACCTGGCGCAGGCCGTGATGTTCGCCACCAGTTACGCCGCCACCGTGGCGTTCTGCCAGATGCTGGCGGCGCAGGCCCGGCTCAGCCAGAACCTGGCCGAGGAACGCGGCCAGCACCTGGCCGAGATGGCGCAGATGAACGAGCTGATCATCAAGCGCATGCGCACCGGCGTGATCCTGCTCGACAAGCACCACCGTCTGGTGCTGCACAACGAGGCCGCCGGCCAGCTCGGGCAGATCAGCCCGGCGCGCGGCGCGGCCTTGCGCACCCTGTTGCCCGAACTCGACCGCCGGCTGATCGCCTGGCGCCGGCAGCCCGAGCAGAAGCCGGAGGCGTTTTCGCTGTACGCCGGCGGCCCGGTGGTGATTCCGCGCTTCGTCGGCATCACCCTGCACGACCTGCACTATCTCGTGTTCCTGGAGGACAGCCGGGTGTTCTCCGGCCGCGCCGACGAGCTGCAGCTGGCCAATCT
>CAZRXZ010000232.1:0-2743 GCA_964604095.1 uncultured Arenimonas sp.
GGATCGAAACCGTGCCGTACAAGGAAACGCGCGAATACATTCCGCGCGTGCTGGCGTTCAGCGTGATCTACGACTGGCGCCTGAAGCGGCCGGTCCGTCCGATCACGCAGCGGCTGGCCGGCGATTTCGGCCAGCCGTCGCGCGCGGTGGCCCTGCGCTGCCTGCCGCCGCCGACAGCGAAGAAACCGCGATGAACGTCTATCTGGTCGGCGGCGCCGTACGCGATGCCCTGCTCGGCCTGCCCGCCGGCGACCGCGACTGGGTGGTGGTCGGCGAGACCCCGGAGTCGATGGCGGCGGCCGGCTTCCGGCCGGTCGGTGCCGATTTCCCGGTGTTCCTGCATCCGCGCAGCGGCGAGGAATACGCGCTGGCGCGCACCGAACGCAAGACCGCGCCGGGCTACCGCGGCTTCGTGTTCCATGCCGACGCCGCGGTGACGCTGGAGCAGGATCTGGCCCGCCGCGATTTCACCGTCAACGCCATCGCACAGGCCGCGGACGGTACGCTGGTCGATCCGCACGGCGGCCGCGCCGACCTCGAACGACGGGTGCTACGGCATGTGTCGCCGGCCTTCGCCGAAGATCCGGTACGCATCCTGCGCGCCGCGCGTTTCCTGGCGCGCTTCGCGCATCTGGGTTTCTCGTTGGCGGCCGAAACCGACGCGCTGATGCGCGACATGGTGCGCGCCGGCGAGGTCGATCATCTGGTGCCGGAGCGGGTCTGGCAGGAAATCCAGCGCGCGCTGGCGAGTCGAACGCCTTCGGCCTTCCTGCGCACGCTACGCGCCTGCGGCGCGCTGAAGGCGCTGCTGCCGGAGGTGGACGCGCTGTACGGCGTGCCGCAACGCATCGAATACCATCCGGAAATCGACGCCGGCCTGCATACCGAGATGGTGCTGGACATGGCGGCGCGCCTGGCGCCGGGCGACGCCCTGATCGCGTTCACGGCGTTGACGCACGACCTCGGAAAGGCGCTGACGCCGCGCGACGGCTGGCCGAAGCACATCGCGCACGAGCATCTGGGGCTGCCGGCGGTGGAGGCGGTCTGCGCGCGCTGGAAGACGCCATCGGAATACCGCACGATGGCCCTGCACGCCTGCCGCGAACACCTGAACGTGCACCGCCTGGAGCAGCTGCGGCCGGAAACGGTGCATGCGTTGCTGCAGCGCATCGATGCCTTCCGCCGTCCGGAACGGGTTGCGGCCTTGGCGATGCTATGCGAAGCTGACAAGCGGGGACGCCTCGGCATGTCGGATTCGCCGTATCCGAACGCGGCGCTGTTGCTGCGCTGCCATCGCGCGGCCGCCGCCGTCAGCGGCCGGGATGTCGGGCCGGGACTGTCCGGACCGGCCGTCGGCGAGGCACTGAGGCAAAAACGCATCGAGGCCATCGCATCGGCCGTACGGGGAAGCGGATGAGGGGACGTCGGGGGGAGTCGATCGGCATACGGCTTTGGTTGGCCGCATTGCTGTTCACCGCGATCCTGGCGAACCTCTGGCTCTACGGCTACTTCGAGAACCGCATCAACCAACACAGTCGCGTCCAGGACAGGACGCGCGACCTAATCGAGGAAATCAAGCAATTCGGCGACGACCGGACCCGGATGGCCTATTCCTACGTGGCGACCGGCGACGAACGCTACCGCGACATGCACCGCGAACTGGTCGACATCCGCCAAGGGCGGCTGAACCGGAGCCGCGACTACCGGAGCTACTTCTGGTCACTCGAGCCGCATCGCCGCAACCTGCGTCCTTCCGGGCCGCGCAAACCCTTCCTTGAGCGCCTGCGCGAGGCCGGCTTCAACGAAAGCGAAATCCCGGTCTTGACCGCGGTGCGCGGCAAAGGCGACCGGACCGTGGCGCTGGAGCAGCGCGCCATGGCCATCGTCGCCGAACGCGGGCTGGAGGCCGGCCACCACGAGGCCATCGACATACTCTGGGGCGCGGAATACCGGAACCTGAAGGCCGAGGTGATGCAGACCCTGCGGGTATTCCGCAACCGTGTCGATGAACGCACGCACGCAGAGATCGCGGCCGCGGAACGGGCCGTGGGCTGGCTGCGGGGCAGCCTGGCGGCGCTCGCGCTGCTGTTTCTGGCCTCGATGCTTTCGGTACGCGGCGCGCTGTACCGCTCGGCGGGCGGCAGCCTGCGGGCATTGACCGACCTGATCGGCCGTTTGCCGGCGATCGACGCGGACACCGCCACGCTGCCGTTGGATGCCGGAAGGCGCGGCACCCTGTTCGAGAAACTGGCCGAGGTGCACAACCTGCTGGTCGAAAAGCAGCGCGAGCGCGACTTCTACCAGGGCCAGACACGGACGATGCTCGCGGATTTCGAGCGTGCGCAGCAGGTGGCGCAGATCGGCAGCTGGGCCCTGGACATCGCCAGCGGGCGTCTCGAGCTGTCGCGGCAGTCCTACCGCATCTGCTGCCTCGCCGTCGGCACGCCGCTGCTGCTCGAAGAATTCGTGCGCATGGTGCATCCCGATGACCGCACGCGGGGTCTGGCGGCCTGGCATGACGCGTTGGCTGGCGCCGAATACGACTGCCGCTTCCGCATCGTCACCGCCGACGGCACGCAGTGGGTGCGGAGCCGGGCGGAAATCCTGCGCGACGCCGACGGCACGCCACTGCGCGGGCTGGGCACGTTGCAGCTGATCACCCGGCAGGTGCAGACCGAAGCGCAGGTCCAGCTGTACGCCAGCGTGTTCACCAGCGCGCGCGAAGGGATCATGATCACCGACC
>CAZRXZ010000233.1:0-2733 GCA_964604095.1 uncultured Arenimonas sp.
GGGTGAACAGGTAATACGGGCCGTCGATCTTGTCGATCTCGCCGGTCTTGGAATGACCGACCACCATCGAAGGCCGGTAGATGCGGTAGGGCACCGCGCTCTGCCGGCGCACCAGGCCCTCGGACTCATGCTTGGTCTTCAGGTACGGGTCCTTCAGCCCCTCCGCCTCTTCGAACATGTCCTCGCGGAACACGCCCGGGTACAGACCGGCGGCGGCGATGGAGCTGGCGTGGTGGAAGCAGCCGGCCTGGATCGCGGCGGCCAGGTCGAGCGCGTGCCGGGTGCCGTCGATGTTCGCGGTCTTCTGGCTTTCCGCGTCGGCGGTCATGTCGTAAATGGCGGCCAAGTGGAAGAAGTGCCGGACCTTGCCCTTGAGCACCTTCAGTTGGGCCGCGGAAACGCCGAGCCGGGCCTTGCCCAGGTCGCCGGTGACCGGAACCACGCGCTTCATGTCCCAGCCCATGCGCCCGCCGATATCCTGCAGTTTGCCGAGCGAGTCCTTGCGCACCAGCACGTAGACCGTGCCTTTGCGTTTGAGCAGATTGCCGACCAAGAAGCGGCCGATGAAGCCGGTGGCGCCGGTGACGAAATAAGCCATGTCGATACCCGATCCCTTGTGTCCCCGAAATTATTGGAATAAGCGCTTGATTTTTTACCGCAAAACGCATACTAATGCATAATACTGGAATCCGACACGGCGTCAAAGAATCCCGCATGGCCACTTTGAAAGAGCAGTTCGAGCAGGCGGCATTGGCCGTCAAGAACCTGAGCAAACGCCCCGACAACGACACCCTGCTGCGCCTGTACGCCCTGTACAAACAGGGCTCGGAAGGGGATGTCAGCGGCCCGCCGCCGGGCATGTTCGACTTCGTGGCCTCGGCCAAGCACCAGGCCTGGCAGAAGCTGGAAGGCACCAGTCCGGAGTCCGCGATGAAGAAATACGTCGCCCTGGTCGAATCGCTGCAGGCCTGACGTGTCCGGCAAGACCCGCACGCGCATCCTCGACGCCGCCCTGCGCCTGTTCAACGAACAGGGCGAATCCAACATCTCCACCAACCACATCGCCGACGAGCTGGAGATCAGCCCCGGCAACCTGTACTACCACTTCCGCAACAAGGACGACATCATCGAGCAGCTGTTCCAGCGCTTCGAGGAGCGCATGGACGCCGCGCTGCAGGTGCCCGAAGGCCGCCCGGCGACCCTGGAGGACGTCTGGCTGCAGCTGCACCGGGTGTTCGAATGCATCTGGGACTACCGTTTCCTGTACCGCGACATCATCAACATCCTGAGCCGTAACCGCAGCCTGCGCCTGCGCTTCGCGCGCATCCTGAAGCGCGGCTCGGCCAACGCGCACGGCATCATGCAGAACCTGAACGAAACCGGCGTGATGCGGGCCAGCGCCCGGGAAATCGAGGGCCTGGCCACCAACATCCTGGTGCTGGCCACGTTCTGGCTCAACTACACCGGGGTCCGCGGCGAAAAGGACGAGCAGAAGGCCATTCGCCAGGGCATCGTGCAGGTGATGATGCTGGTCTCGCCCTTCCTGCGCGACACTGAGCGCCTGCACCTGCACACCCTCTCGGACGCCTACGCCGAATAATTAAGGAAATATTCAACAAGTTATTGCCTAGGCTCGGATTTTGCTTTACAATTGCCGCTCCCGTTTCACCCGAACACTTTAGGAATCCCCCATGAAAGTCCTGTCGTCCCTCAAGTCGGCCAAGACCCGCCATCGTGACTGCAAGGTCGTGCGTCGGCGCGGCAAGGTCTTCGTGATCTGCAAATCGAACCCGCGCTTCAAGGCCCGTCAGCGTTAATCGCCGGCCCTGCCGCGGTACCGAACAAGCCGGCTGACGCCGGCTTTTTCGTGCCCTCGTCCAACCCGACCCGGAGTCCGCCCATGTCCGATTCCCTCCGTTTCCCGGCCGAATGGGAGCCGCAAGCCGGCATCCTGATGGCTTGGCCGCATGCCGGCACCGACTGGGCCGAGCGCCTGGAGTCCACCGCCGCCTGCTTCGCCGCCCTGTGCGCCGCCATCACCCGCTTCGAGCCCCTGCTGCTGCTGGTGCCCGATGCGGCGGTGGAGGCCGATGCCCGCGCCGCCTTGGCCGCCGCCGGCTGCCGCTTCGAGCGCCTGCAGCTGATCCGCCTGCCGTATGACGACACCTGGCTGCGCGACAGCGGCCCGATCACCCTGCGCGCGGGCGACGGCTTCCGTCTGCTCGATTTCCACTTCACCGCCTGGGGCGGCAAGTTCGAGGCCGGACTGGACGACCGGATCGTGGCGGAACTGGCCGAACGCGGCCATTTCGGCGGCGCGCGCCACCAGCGCATCGAGTTCGCCCTGGAAGGCGGCGGCATCGAGACCGACGGCGAAGGCACCCTGCTTTCGACCTGGCACTGCCTGCACGAGCGCCATCCGGACAAATCCCGCGCCGAGATCGAGGCCGTGCTGAAGGGCGCGCTCAACCAGACGCGCGTGCTCTGGCTGGAGCACGGCTACCTGGAAGGCGACGACACCGATGCCCACATCGACACCCTGGCCCGCTTCGCGTCGGCGGCGCGCATCGTCTATCAAGGCTGCCAGGACCCGGCCGACAGCCACTTCGACGAGCTGCAGGCGATGGCCGCCGAACTGCGCGCCCTGCGCCGCGCCGACGGCAGCGCGTATGAACTGTTCGAGTTGCCCTGGCCGCAACCGGTATTGGACGACGGCCGCCGCCTGGCCGCGTC
>CAZRXZ010000234.1:0-2720 GCA_964604095.1 uncultured Arenimonas sp.
TGCCGGCGGTCGCGGCGGTAGAACTCGATCTGCAACGGCGCGGCGCCGAAGGTCTGCGCGCGCGCATCGAAGCTCTTGGCGGTGACGCGGAAGCCGTTGACCGACACCAGCACGTCGCCGGCGGTGATGCCCGCCTTCCAGGCCGGACTGTCTTTTTCCACGCCGCCGACCACGGCGAATTCGGCATCGCTGCCGGCCGCCAGGCTCAGGCCGGTCCAGTAATACGGCTTGCCGTCATCGGGCTTCTTGTCGGCTTGCCATTCCAGGCCGGCGTCCTGCAGCAGGGCCAGCACCGGCAGCTCGTCGGTACCGACCACATAACGCTGCCAGAAGTCTTCCCAGCCGCGGCCGGAGACCGTGCGCAGCGCGGCCAGCACATCGGACTCGGAAAAGCCGCCCTGATCGACCCGGTGCTGCTGCCACAGGATGCGGTGCACGTCCTGCAGGCCGCGTTTGCCGCCGCTTTCCTTGCGCAGCATCAGGTCCATGACCAGACCCAGCATCTCGCCCTTCGGATAGATGCTGACCGAGGCGTTCTGGTGGCGGTCGCCGCTCGGCTGGATCCACTCGTCGAAGCTGGACTCGTTGGCGCTCTGCGCGAAGCGGCCGGGCGTGTGCAGGTACTGCTGCAGGGTGGCGGACACGTCGCCCAGGTATTCCTTCTCGTTCTGCACGCCGGCGCGCAGCGCGATCAGGTTCTCGAAGTAGCTGGTGTGGCCTTCGGAAATCCACAGCAGCTTGCTGTGGTTCTCGTTCTGGTAGTCGTACGGCACCATTTCCTTCGGGCGGTACGCCTTCACGTTCCAGGTGTGGAAGAACTCGTGCGCGGCGGTGCGCGCGAACTTCAGGTATTCGGCGCGCGGCGCGAAGTTCCAGCGCGCGCCCTGGATCACGGTCGAGTTCATGTGCTCGGTGGCGCCGCGCACGCCGTCGGTGGCGTGCACGATGTACAGATAACGTTTATAGGGCGTGCTGCCGAACAGGGCGTTGGTGGTCTTGCTGATGGCGGCCAGGTCCTTGAGCATGGCCTGGCCGTCGTAATTGCCTTCGCCCCAGATGGCCAACTCGATCGGCATGCCGTCGACGGTGGTCTGGTAGAAGCTGTGCACGCCGGTCTCGATCGGCGAATCGGTCAGCACGTCCCAGTCGGCGGCTTTGAAGCAATGGTCGCAATCGCCTTTGGCCATGCCCGAACGCGACACCCAGCCGGCCGGCACGTCGAGCTTGACGGTGGCCGGCCGCGCGCGGAATTCCGGGCTGTACACGAACACCGCGCTGGCGTTCAGATAGGCGTGGGAATCGTCGATGTGGCGCGTGCGCAGGCCGAGTTCGTTGGCGTACAGCTCGTAGGAGATTTCATACGGCACGCCGGCCGGCAACTCCAGCTGCCAGGTGGCCTTGTCGGTCTTGCGCAGCGGCACCGGCTTGCCGTCGGCGGTGGCGGCCTTGACCGCGCGCAGGCCGTTGGCCAGCGGCAGGATCTCGTAGCGGCCGGTGCGCCAGTTCGGCAGCTGCACGACCGGATCGGCCTTGGCGCTGGCCGGGAAGCGGGCGCTGACCTCGGCGGTGTGCTGCGCGGCGTTGCTGATGCGCAGATGGTATTGGACCGCGTCCTGGGCGGCGGCGCCGGCGGCGGATAGGACGAAGAACGCAAAAGCGGCGGATGCGGTTTTATTCATGGGATGCGGAAGATTATTGGCGGATGAGGCGGATGTTGCCGGGCATGCCCATGCCTTCGGTGCAGCGGTACGGGTTGATGTCGAGTCCGCCGCGGCGGGTGAAGCGGCCGTACACCGACAGCTGCATCGGGCGGCAGCGGCCCAGGATGTCCATGAACACGCGCTCGATGCAGTTCTCGTGGAAGCCGTTGTGCGTGCGGTAGGACACCAGATAGCGCAGCAGGCCTTCGCGGTCGATGCGGCGGCCCAGATAGCGGATCTGGATGCTGGCCCAGTCGGGCTGGTTGGTGACCGGGCAATTGGAGCGGAACACATGGCTGACCAGCGCTTCGCTGATCTGGTGTTCGCCGGTGACGCCCAGATAGCCCGGATTCGGCGGGCCGTAGTCGGCGATTTCCAACGGCAGGTCGTCGATCACCTCGCCGTTGAGGATGTCGATCGGGAAGGCGTGGCCGGCGGTGGCCGGCATCAAGGTCACGGTGACGTCGCCGCCGCAGGCCTCGGACAGGTCGCGCACCATGGTCTGGCGCAGGCGCTCGCCGTCGCCGATGCGGGTCTGGTTGAAGCTGTTGAGGTAGAGCTTGAAGCTCTTCGATTCGACGATGTTGGCCGAGTCGGCCGGCACCACGATTTCGGCCAAGGCCACGCGCGGCCGGCCGTTGGCGTCCAGCCAGCTGAGTTCATAGGCGTTCCAGATGTCCTGGCCGCGGAACGGCGCCGGCGCCGGGATGCCCGCGGCGTCGCGGGCCTCGCGGCGCGCGATCGGATGCAACAGGCGCGGGTCGTACCGGGTCGGGTACGTCGTGGCTTGGCCAAGCACGCCGTGGTCGCTCATCACTCGCCCTTGTTGAGGTAATCCACGGCCACCTGCAGCAGGGTGCGGGTACCGAGCGGCAGCGCGGACTCGTCCAGGAAGAACTGCGGCGAATGGTTGCTGGGCGCGGTGTTCGGGTCCTGGCCTTTCGGGGTGGCGCCGACGAAATAGAAGAAGCCCGGCACTTCGTTGGCGTAATAGGCGAAGTCCTCGGCGCCGGTGGTCAG
>CAZRXZ010000235.1:0-2719 GCA_964604095.1 uncultured Arenimonas sp.
GCGCGAACGCCAGGGTCTTGCCGCTGCCGGTCTTGGCCTGGCCGAGCACGTCGCGGCCGGCCAGGATGTCGGCCAGACTGGCCTGTTGGATCGGCGTCGGCGCGGTGATGCCCTGCCCGGCCAGCGCCTCGAGTAGTTCCGGCCGCAGCGGCCATTGGGTGAAATCGGACATCGGTATTCTCGAAAACCGCGCCATTACGGCGCTACGGTGGCTAGTATGACGGGTTTCGCGCCAGGTTCCCACGATTTGACTGACGAGCGCACCGCACGGTCAGTCCCGGTTCAAGCGCTTAGCGGAACAGCTCGCCCGTCTGCTGGGCCGCCAGCCGGTGCGCCTGCTGCCGCATATCCCGCTCGATGTCGGCGAACACCGCCGTGAATTCCGGCGTGCCGCGGATCTCCGACAGCACCGGGTCGATGTCGCGGTAATAACGCCAGAACGGCCCTCGCCAGCCTTGGTCGTAGGCGGCGCGCAGGCGGCGCAGGGCCAGCGCCCGATCGCCGCGGATCAGGGCGATCTCGACGTCCATCAGACCGTATCCGAAGAACCCCAGGCGGGAATTCGGCGGACGCGCCAGCGCCTCGGCGCCGGCCAGCAGGCGTTCGACCTGCACCGGCGATCCGGTCTTGGCCAACGCAGCCGCCAAGACGATGGCTTCCCGCACGTTGTTGATGCTGACCGTCGTCGTTTCCTTCAACAGCTCCGGGTAGGTCTTTTCATACAAGGCCAGAACGCCGGCGTAATCGCCGCGCCGCATCGGGAAATCGGCCAGCACGCTGGTGGCTTGCGGGTTGAGCTGCAGCACCTCGCGCGCGTACGCTTCGGCGGCGGCCGTCTGGCCTTTGTAATTGCTGATGTAGGCCTGCCCCATGCGCACCATCGGGTTGTCCGGATACTTCGCCCGCTGGGCGGCCAGCAGGCGCAGGGCACCGGCGTCGTCGAACAGCTCGCTGCGGATGGCGGAGGCGAACAGCGGAATCATGGGATTCCCGGAATCCAGGGCGTAGGCCTTCTCGAGCAACGGCGCCGCCGACACGAAATCCCGACGCGCGTAGGCCAGCAGAATGGCTTTGCTGTAATACGGCAGTGCCATGGCGGGATCGATCTCGATCACGCGCTGGTAGCCGGCGATCGCCTCGTCGAAGCGCCCGACCTGTTCGTATTTGCTGGCCAGGTCGCTGTTGATGACGGCCGACAGCGGATCGAGCTCCAACGCCTGATGCACGCTGGCGATGGATTCGTCGATCCGGCCGGTGCTGGACAGCATCGTGCCGTACCAGTGGTGGGCGGTGGCGTAGTTCGGGTTCAGCGCGATGGCCTTGCGGTATTTCATCTCGGCCTGCGCGAAGTCCTGGCGGTAACTGTCGATGCTGGCAGCCGTGGTCCAGACCTCGGCGGAATTCGGATCCAGACGCATGGCGGCGGCGATCGCGCGCGCCGCGGCTTCGGTGCCGGCGACCGTGTCGGCGCCGCTGTAGTTGATCTCCAGCAACAGGGCGTCGGCCAGACCGACATGCGCCAGGGTGAACTGCGGATCGAGCACGATGGCCTTGCGGAAAAAGCCGATGGCGTCGCTGAGGGATTCGGAACTGCGTTTGGCCATGCGCTGGCGGCCCAGCTGGTAAGCCTCCCAGGCCGGCAGGCTGGTGGTCGGGATGTCGGCCATGCGCGCCTTTTCGCCGGGACTGAGCCGCGTCTTCAGCGAAGCGGTGATGGCGGCGGTGACTTCGCTCTGGATGGCGAAGAGGTTCTCGGCGCTGAGTTCGCGGTCGTAGGTCTCGGCCCACAGGTGGGTATCGGCTTCGGCGTCGATCAGCTGGATGTTGATGCGCACGCGGTTGCCGCCGCGCTGCACGCCGCCTTCGAGGATGGTCTTGACCCCGAGCCGGCGGGCGATCTCGCGCAACGGAAGCCGGCTGTCGCGGAAGGATTCGACCGAGGTCCGCGAAATCACCTTCAGCCCACTGATCTTGGACAACTGGGTCAGGATGTCATCGTGCATGCCGTCCACGAAGAACGCGTCTTCGGCCACCGCGCTGCGGTTGTCGAACGGCAGCACCGCAATCGAGGGCCGCTCCTTCGTGGCGGCGGCCCGTACCGCCGACGTCACCGCGCGTTCCGGCGCATCGGCGCGTCCAATGAGGAATTTATCGGCCATGAAATACGCCAGGGCCAGCGCCAGGACGCCGATCAGCAGGCGGTTGAGGTGCACGGCCGTGCGCCGCGCCGTCGCGTCATCCGCGTCATCCGCGTCTGCCTCGGTCTCCCGCGTCAGTCCGTCGGGCGTGAATTCGAACGCCCAGGACAGGGCGATGGCGGGCAACAGACCGACGGCCAGGGCGATGATCAGGGTTTTCAGGACCCACGGCGGCGTACCGAACGCCGGCAGGATATTGTTGGCGACCTGGATGATCAGCCAGCAGGCGACCAGATACAGGCCGAGCATGCGCAACACGTTGCGTCGTTTCAACTCGGCGATGAGCCCCATGACCCCGGTTCCCCTGTCCCTGGATGATGTTATCGGGCCATTCTAGGTGAGGCGCGCAACCGGAACAAGCGCGCCGGGCGGTTTCGCCGCTCAGGGTTCCGCAAACCCGCCCAGGATGCGCTGCTTGTCCTGCCACAGACCGTTCAGCCAGCCCTGGAATTCGGCGCGGAAGGCGCGGTCGTTCTGGTAATCGCCGGCGCGGATGGCCTCGGGGATCTCCAGCACGCGCA
>CAZRXZ010000236.1:0-2713 GCA_964604095.1 uncultured Arenimonas sp.
CCAGAAACCGCAAGCGAAGAAGACCGTGTCCCAAGCCGTAAAGACCCCCGAAAAATCCGCCGTTCCCGCACCCGCCGCCAAACCTGCCGCCAAGCCCGCCCGCAAAGGCGAGCGCGCCGGCTACGTCAAACGCGAAATCGTCACCGAAACCGCGCTCAAGCAGAAGTCGGTACGCCGCGTGCAGCTGCCGCCCGACTACAAGCCGAGCGAGAACGAAGAGTACATGAACGATTTCCAGCTCGAGTATTTCCGCCAGAAACTGCTGGCCGAACGCGAGAAGCTGCTGAGCGCCACCCAGGAAACCATCAACGAACTCAAGGAAGAGGCGCGTGACGTCGGCGACGAAGCCGAGCGCGCCTCGCGCGAGACCGAGAACTTCTTCGAGCTGCGCACCCGCGACCGTTACCGCAAGCTGCTGTACAAGATCGACAAGATCATCGCCACCATCGACGACGGCACCTACGGCTACTGCGTCGACACCGGCGAGGAGATCGGCATCAAGCGCCTGGAAGGGCGCCCGATGGCCGAACGCACCGTCGATGCGCAGGAGCGCTGGGAGCACAAGAAGAAACAGCTCGGCGATTGATTGCCGCCAGGCCGAAAAAAAACGCCCCGTCCGGGGCGTTTTTTCATTCCGCGTCCAGCGCCGGATAGAAACGCCAGTGCGGCGCCAGCGGCGCGTCCGGCACCTCGCCGCGCAGACGGTCGCGCACCATCGAGACCGGCATCGGGCCGCCTTTCAGGACGGCGTCGTGGAATTCGCGCTCGCCCATGCGGCCGGACTCGACCAGCTCGCGGCGCAGTTCGCGGAACTGCAGGCCGCCGAGCATGTAGGCCGCCTGGTACAGCGGGCCGTAGTCGCCGGCGAAGCTGCGCCGCACTTCCGCGGCCGCGTTCTCGCGCTCGTGCCCGACGCGCTCGACCAGCAGGTCGATGGCCTGCTGCGGCGTCATCTGCCCCATGTGGAACGACAGCGAGAACAGGATGCGCGCGGCGCGGTGGCTGCGCCAGAACAGCATGCCCATCTTCTGCTCGGGCGTGGCGGCGAAGCCCTTCTCGTACATCACGAATTCCCAGTACAGGGCCCAGCCTTCGGTCCAGAACGGGGTGTCGAACAGCTGGCGCTGCACGTTGTAGCGGTTGGTGTAGAAGTGCTGCAGATGGTGGCCGGGGATCAGTTCGTGGTGCACCACCGCGCGCGAGAAGTGGCGGTTGTTGCCGCGCAGGGCCATGGCCTGCTTTTCGGCCGGCATGCTGTCGTGCGGGTAGGCGACCCAGACGTCCTCGCCGCCCAGGAAGAACGGCGCCTGCAGCTGGTACTCGGGCGTCAGCATGGTCATCCGCCAGTCGCGCTTGGCCAGTTCCGGCACGGTGACCGAACCGTTGCGCTCCAGCCAGGCGACGGCTTCGTCGGCCAGCTCCACCACGTACGGCGGCTGGCCGCCGCGCGGCGGTCCGTCCTGCTTCACCTTCTCCAGGGCCTCGTGCCAGTCGGCGTAGCCCATCTCGGCGGCGGCCTTGCGCATCTCCTCCTGGCACCAGGCCAGTTCGCGTTCGGCCAGACGCACGATCTCTTCCGGCGTATAGGGAATCAGTTCATAGCGCAGCGCGGCTTCCACGGCATCGCGCCCGATCGGATCGCCGATGATGGTTTCCGGGTCGGCGGCCTTGGCCACATCGTTGCGCAGGAACGCGCCGTAGGCCTCCAGGCGCTTGTCGAGCGCGGCATAGGCGGCGGCCGTGTGCTTGCCGTAGGCCGGATCGTAGCCGTTGTAGAAGGTATGCCATTGCCTGAAGTCTTCGCGGAAGGCGGACAGCAGGCGTGCCGCGCGCAGCGCCACGATCGGCGAGACACGGGAGGAGTCGGCTTGTAGCCCGGCCTGTTCGGCCTGCAGTGCGGCCTCGGCCGCTTCGATCAGGCGCTTGGCCTGCAGCGGCAGCAGCGGTTTGAGCGCGCGGCGTTGCTCGGCCAGGTCGATCAGCGGCGCGAGCTCCGGCAGCAGGCTCAGCGCCTCGTCGTGGCGTTTGCGTTCGAAATCCAGCTGTTGCAGGCGGTAGCCCAGTTCACGGTCGAACAGGGCGTAGTCGACGCGGTCTTCCAGGCCCAGCGCATCGGGCCTGAATTCATGCAGGCGCGCGCGCCAGCCTTGGTACAGCGCGCGCAGGGCGGCTTCGCGGCCGCGGCCGGCGTCGATGTCGTATACGTGCTCGGTGCTGGCCAGGTCGGCGCGGAAGCGCTCCACGAAAAACGCCAGCATATGCTGCTGGCGCGGGATTTCGGCGGCCTTCGGGACGACGGCCGGCGCCATCGGGCTGCTGGCTTGCGAGGGCAGGGCGAGGGCGGCGGCGATGGCCAGCGACAGGCCGGCGGCGGGGATTCTCATGCGGACTCCGCGGTGTGTTGGATGACGGCGAGCAGGGCGGCGAAGCCGTTGCTGCGGGTGGGGGAAAGGTGCTTGGACAGGCCGATGGCTTGCACGAAATCCGGTGCGGTGGCGCGGATCTCGGCCGGCGTGCGTCCGGAATACACGCGCAGGGCCAGATACACCAAGCCGGACACGATGCTGGAATCGGACGCGGCCGCGAAATACAGGCGGCCGTCGCGCGCTTCGGGTACGATCCAGACCTTCGATTGGCAGCCCTGCAGGCGGTTGGCTTCGGTCTTCCAGTCGTCCGGGAAGGACGGCAGGCGCTTGCCCAGGTCGATCAGGTA
>CAZRXZ010000237.1:0-2700 GCA_964604095.1 uncultured Arenimonas sp.
CTGTTCGAGGACGGCAAGATGTTCGACGGCTCCTCGATCGCCGGCTGGAAAGGCATCAACGAATCCGACATGATCCTGCTGCCGGACGCCTCGACCGCCGTGCTCGATCCGTTCACCGCCGACCCGACCCTGATCCTGGTCTGCGACATCCTCGACCCGGCCACCATGCAGGCCTACGGCCGCGACCCGCGCGGCGTGGCCAAGCGCGCCGAAGCCTACCTGAAGGCCAGCGGCATCGCCGACCAGGCCTTCTTCGGCCCGGAGCCGGAATTCTTCATCTTCGATTCCGTGCGCTGGAACAACGAGCAGGGCAGCACCTTCTTCGAAGTGGATTCCGAGGAAGCGCATTGGAACAGCAAGAAGAAGTACGAAGGCGGCAATTCCGGCTACCGTCCGGGCCTGAAGGGCGGCTATTTCCCGGTGGCGCCGAGCGACCAGCTGCACGACATCCGCGCCGAGATGTGCAAGGAGCTGATGGCCGCCGGCCAGGAAGTGGAAGTGCACCACCATGAGGTGGCCAACGCCGGCCAGTGCGAGATCGGCACCAAGTTCAACTCGCTGGTGAAGAAGGCCGACGAGCTGCTGATGCTGAAGTACATCGTCAAGAACGTGGCGCACCGCAACGGCAAGACCGCCACCTTCATGCCGAAGCCGCTGGTCGGCGACAACGGCTCGGGCATGCACGTGCACCAGTCGCTGGCCAAGGGCGGCGTCAACCTGTTCACCGGCGACGGCTACGGCGGCCTGAGCCAGATGGCGCTGTGGTACATCGGCGGCATCTTCAAGCACGCGCGCGCCATCAACGCCTTCGCCAACTCCACCACCAACAGCTACAAGCGCCTGGTGCCGGGTTACGAGGCGCCGGTGATGCTGGCGTATTCGGCCAGCAACCGCTCGGCCTCCTGCCGCATCCCGTACGTGGCCAACCCGAAGGCGCGCCGCATCGAGATCCGCTTCCCGGATCCGATGAACTCCGGCTACCTGATCTTCGCCGCGCTGATGATGGCCGGCCTGGACGGCATCAAGAACCAGATCGACCCGGGCGAGCCGAGCGACAAGGACCTGTACGACCTGCCGCCGGAAGAGGCCAAGGGCATCCCGACCGTCTGCCATTCGCTGGACCAGGCGCTGGACGCGCTCGACAAGGACCGCGACTTCCTGAAGGCCGGCGGCGTGTTCAGCGACGACTTCATCGACGGCTACATCGCGCTGAAGATGGGCGAGGTCACCAAGTTCCGGGCCGCCACCCACCCGCTGGAATACGCGCTGTACTACCAGCTCTGACGCACCACACAAGACGCCGGGATTTCCCGGCGTCTTCTTTTGCGCCGCACCGTTCCCACACACAATCGAAGGAGGATCCCATGCTTCTGCTGCTCAGTGCCGCCGCCGTCGTCTTCATGCTGTTCGGGCTCGCCCTGTTCTACGCCGGGCAGACCGGCGAGAAGAGCGTCACCAATACCCTGCTGATGTCCTTCGGCGCCTTCGCCGTGGTGCTGCCGCTGTGGAATTGGATCGGCTTCCGCATCGGCTTCGGTACCGGCGATACCGTGTTCCTGCTGTTCCAGGGCGCGTTCGCGGTGATCGCCACGGCCTTGATCAGCGGTTCGGTGGCCGAGCGCATGAAGTTCGGGGCCTGGATCGCGTTCGCCGCGCTGTGGTCGGTGCTGGTGTACGCGGTGCTGGTGCGGTGGACCTGGAACAGCGAAGGCTGGCTGTTCAAGCTCGGCGCCGTCGACCTGGCCGGCGGCGGCCCGATCCATATCGCCTCGGGCGCGGCCGGCGTGGTGCTGGCGATCCTGCTGGGCCAACGCCTGCGGCCCGACGCGCATGCGCGTCTGAACGTCCCGCAGGTCATGCTCGGCGCCGGCATCCTCACCTTCGGCTGGATCTTCTTCAACGCCGGCAGCGTACTGGAAGTGAACGACACCGCCTACCGGGTGGCCCTGAACACGCTGCTGGCGGCCGCCACCGGCGCGCTCGGCTGGTTCATCGCCGACAGCCTGCGCCACCAGGCGGTGACTGCGCTCAGCGGCGCCTCCGGCGCGGTGGCCGGACTGGTGGCGATCACCCCGGCCGCGGCCACCTTGAACGACTGGCAATCCGGCCTGCTCGGCGTCGCCGCCGCCTTCGCGGTGTACGGCGCGCTGCAGCTCAAGGACCGCCTGCCGGTCGACGACGCGCTCGACGTCGCCGCTTTCCATCTGGTCGCCGGCGTGGTCGGATCGCTGTCGATCGGGGTGGTGATGGGCTGGCATCAGCTCGGCGTGCAGGCCTTGGCGGTCGCGGTCACCATCGGCTATTCGGCGGCGGCTACCCTGCTCATCGGATTGCTGTTGAAGTTCCTGTTCGGCATGCGCATCGACGCGACGGTGGAGCAGCACGGCATCGACAGCGTGCATCGCCTGGGCCCGAACTGAATCCGGACGGCCCTTCGGGGCCGTTTTTTTCGGCCATAATACGGGTTCTGCCTTTCGAAACCCTTGCCATGAAACGACTTCTGCCGCTTGCCGCCGCCCTCCTGTTCACCGCCGCCCACGCCGACGAAGGCCAATGGCAGCCCTATCAGATGGCGCAGCTGCAGGCCGAGCTGAAGCGCATCGGCATCCAAGTGCCGGTACGCGACCTGAGCGACCTGGGCAAGCACCCGATGTCGGCCATCGTCTCGCTCGGCGGCTGCTCGGCCTCGTTCGTGTCGCC
>CAZRXZ010000238.1:0-2689 GCA_964604095.1 uncultured Arenimonas sp.
ATTCCAGCACGGTCGGGCCGCCGTACCACGGCGTGTGCGTCGAGCGCGCGGCGAGATTATCGCCGCCGAGGGCCGAGAGCGGCACCGCCTGCACGTTGGCGATGCCGAGCTGGTCGGCCAGCTGATGGTAGTCGGCGACGATGGCGTTGAACACGCCCTCGTCGAACCCGACCAGGTCCATCTTGTTGACCGCCAGCAGCACGTGCCGGATACCGAGCAGCGAGACAATGAAGCTGTGCCGGCGGGTCTGGGTCAGCACGCCCTTGCGGGCGTCGATCAGCACCACCGCCACGTCGGCGGTGGAGGCGCCGGTGGCCATGTTGCGGGTGTACTGCTCGTGGCCCGGGCAGTCGGCGACGATGAACTTGCGCTTGTCGGTGGCGAAGAAGCGGTAGGCCACGTCGATGGTGATGCCCTGTTCGCGCTCGGCGGCCAGGCCGTCCACCAGGAGCGCGAAATCCATCGCCTCGCCCTGGGTGCCGTGTTTGGCGGAATCCTTCTCCAGCGCGGCCAGCTGGTCGTCGAACAGGCCCTTGGTGTCGTGCAGCAGGCGCCCGATCAGGGTGCTCTTGCCGTCGTCGACGCTGCCGCAGGTGATGAAGCGCAGCAGCGATTTGGTCTCGTGGCGCTGCAGGTAGTCGCGGATGTCGGCGGCCATCAGAAATAGCCCTCCTGCTTCTTCTTCTCCATCGAGGCCGACTGGTCGTGGTCGATCATCCGGCCCTGGCGCTCGGAGGTGCGCGCGGTCAGCATCTCGGCGATGATGGCCTCCAGCGAGTCGGCGTCCGATTCGATGGCGCCGGTCAGCGGGTAGCAGCCCAGGGTACGGAAACGCACGGTGCGCATTTCCGGCGTTTCGCCGGGCCGCAGCGGCATGCGCCCGTCGTCGACCATGATCAGGCCGCCGTCGCGTTCCACCACCGGCCGCGGCTTGGCGAAATACAGCGGCACCACCGGGATGTTCTCGCGGAAGATGTACAGCCAGATGTCGAGCTCGGTCCAGTTCGAGAGCGGGAACACGCGCACGCTCTCGCCGGGGCGGATGCGGGTGTTGTACAGGCTCCACAGCTCCGGGCGTTGGGCCTTCGGATCCCAGCGGTGCTCGGCGCTGCGGAAGCTGAAGATGCGTTCCTTGGCGCGCGACTTCTCCTCGTCGCGGCGGGCGCCGCCGATGGCGGCATCGTACTTGCCGGCGTCCAGCGCCTGCTTCAGGCCCTGGGTCTTCATCACGTCGGTGTGCACGGTGGCGCCGTGGGTGAACGGGTTGATGCCCTGGGCCAGGCCGTCGGGGTTGACGTGCACCGTCAGGTCCACGCCGTAGCGTTCGGCCACGGTGTCGCGGAAGGCGTACATCTCGCGGAATTTCCAGGTGGTGTCCACATGCAGCAGCGGAATCGGCGGCTTGGCCGGGTAAAAGGCCTTGGCCAGCAGATGCAGCAGCACCGAGGAATCCTTGCCGATCGAATACAGCATGACCGGGTTGGCGAATTCGGCCGCCACTTCGCGGAAGATATGCAGACTCTCCGCTTCCAGGCGGTCGAGGTGGGAAAGGGACGTCATATGCTTCTTTTTCTGGGTCTTTCGCGCCATTCTAGGGGATTTACGGGCGGCCATGGGATTTAGCGCGCATTCAGCCCCTCGCGCACGCCCCGGGCGGAACTTGCTATGCTTATGCCATGTCCCCCGCACCCCGAAGGAGTGCCGCCATGAAGAAAACCCTGATCGCCCTGGCCTTCGCCGGCAGTCTGCTGGCCGTCTCGGCCCACGCCGCGCCGACCTGCCCGGCCGAGCTGGACAAGACCGCCTGCGTCTACTTCAAGGAAGGCTATGCCGCCGGCGCCGACGACGCCAAGGCCGGCATGAAGAACGCCTACCAACGCCATGAAGACAGCTACGATTCGCGCTTCGAGACCGCGTTCGCCAAAGGCTACGAGCAAGGCTACAAGGACGGCCAGAAGAAGTGATCCCGCAGGCCGGGCCCTGCGCCCGGCCGCTTGCTCGTTTGCTGCAAAGCCCCGCTCCGGCGGGGCTTTTCCGTTTGCGCAGGCCGGTTACTCGGCCAGCACCACCCGATCCCGTCCGCCTTGCTTGGCGGCGTACAGCGCCCGGTCGGCGTGCGCCAGCAACGCATCGACCCGATGCCCGTGCTCGGGAAAGAACGAGGCCCCGATGGACACCCGCACCCGCGGCAGCTCGCGGCCTTCGTGCACCACCACCAAGGCGCTGACCGTGCGCCGGAAGGCGTCCAGGCGGGCGAATGCGCCGGCGCGGTCCAGCCCCGGCAGGATCAGCACGAACTCCTCGCCGCCGAAGCGGCAGGCCACGTCGGAGCCGTGCCGGAAACCGTGCATCGCGCGCGCGAACGCGCTCAGCACGGCATCGCCGGCGGCATGGCCGTAATCGTCGTTGAAGGTCTTGAAGTGGTCCAGGTCCAGCATCGCCACCGCCAGCGGCGTGCCGTCGCGCTCGGCCCGCACCAGCTCGCGCGCCAGCGCCTCTTCCATGAAGCGGCGGTTGTACAGGCGGGTCAAGGGGTCGCGGATGGCCAACTCGGCCAATTCCTGCCGGCTGACCTCCAGCTCGCGGTTGAGCGCGTCCTTGGCCTGCAGGGCCTCGCGCAGCTGCAGCTCGGCCAGGCGCTGTTCGGTGACGTCGCTGATGAAGCCCTCCAGGGCCTCGACCCGGCCGT
>CAZRXZ010000239.1:0-2686 GCA_964604095.1 uncultured Arenimonas sp.
TGGATCGAGATTTCGCGCGAACCGGTGGTGCCGCCGTTCCAGGTCGACCGGCCGGTCTGCTATGTGCTGGAAAACTACGGCCTGACCAACCTGCTGATCCTCGACCGCGCCTGCCGCGAAGCCGGCCTGCCCTCGCCGCTGGCGTCCTTGCCGGGCAACCCGCTCGGCCGCAAGCGCTCGTATTTCGCGCTGTCGCGCCGCAACGGCACCGCCACCATCAGCGCCGCCAAGAACAAGCGCCATTCCGACGGCCTGTCGCGCCTGATCATGGCGCACCGGCTGTATCCCGAGCAGGACATCCAGCTGGTGCCGGTGTCGATCTTCGTCGGCCGCGCGCCGAACCGCCAGTCCGGCTGGTTCTCGGTGCTGTTCTCGGAGAACTGGGCGCTGGTCGGCCGCTTCCGCCGTTTCGTCTCGGTGCTGTTGAACGGCCGCGACACCCACGTGCGCTTCTCGCCCAGCTACCGCGTGCGCGACATGCTGGCCGAAGACATCCCGCACGACCGTCTGGTGCGCAAGGCCCAGCGCCTGCTGCGCGCCCACCTGCGCAAGGTCCGCGCCGCGGTCATCGGGCCGGATCTCTCCACCCGCCGCCTGCTGGTCGACCGCGTGCTCGACGCCGAACCGGTGCGCAAGGCCATCGCCGAACAGGCGCGGCGCGACAAGTCCACCTACGTGGACGCCTGGAAGAAGGCGCATGAGTGCGCCTGGGAAATCGCCGCCGATTACTCGCATCCGCTGGTGCGCTCGCTGTCGTTCGCCCTGACCGGCATCTGGAACCGGATCTACGACGGCGTCAACGTGCATCACATGGAATCGCTGAAGGAGACCGCGCCCGGCCACGAAGTGGTGTACGTGCCCTGCCACCGCAGCCACATGGACTACCTGCTGCTGAGCTACCTGCTGTACACCAAGGGCATGGTGCCGCCGCACATCGCCGCCGGCGTCAACCTCAACCTGCCGCTGATCGGGCCGGTGCTGCGCCGCGGCGGCGCGTTCTTCCTGCGCCGCAGCTTCAGGGCCAACGCCCTGTATTCGGCGGTGTTCTCCGAATACGTGGCGCAGCTGGTCGGCAACGGCTACGCGCTGGAGTACTTCATCGAAGGCGGACGCTCGCGCACCGGGCGCCTGCTGGCGCCGAAGGGCGGCATGATCGCGATGACGGTCAAGGCCTTCCTGCGCGCGCCGCAGCGGCCGGTGGTGTTCCAGCCGGTGTACATCGGCTACGAACGCCTGATCGAAGGCAAGAGCTACCTCGACGAACTGTCCGGCCAACCCAAGGAGAAGGAGACCATCTGGGCCCTGCTCAAGGCCGCCTTCGCCGTGCTGCGCGAGCACTACGGCAAGGTCACCGTCAATTTCGGCGAACCGGTATACCTCAACGACAGCCTGGCCCGGCATGCGCCGGCCTGGCGCGAGGACCGCGACGCCGCCGACGGCAAGCTGCCCTGGCTGTCCGGCGTGGTCGACGAGCTGGCGCAGAAGATCCACGTCAACATCAACCGCGCCGCCGACGTCAACCCGGTCAACCTGCTGGCGCTGGCGCTGCTGTCCACGCCCAAGCACGCCATGGACGAGAACGACCTGATCGCGCAGATCGAGCTGTCCAAGCGCATCCTGGAGGCCGAGCCCTACGGCCCGCGGGTCACCGTCACGCCGCTCGACGCCCGTGCCGTGATCGCCTACGGCGAGCGCATGGGCGTGGTCTGCCGCACCAGCCATCCGCTCGGCGACGTGCTGGCGATGACCGGCGAGACCGCGGTGCTGCAGAGCTATTTCAAGAACAACATCCTGCATCTGTTCAGCGCCGCGGCCTGGATCTCGCTGTGCTTCCAGAACAACCGCCGGCTGTCGCGCAGCGGTCTGGTGCGCCTGGGCCTGAACGTGTACCCGTTCATGAAGAGCGAGCTGTTCCTGCCCTGGACCGACGCCGAGTTCACCCAGGCGTTGAACCGCACGATCGACCTGTTCGTGCGTGAAGGCTTCCTGAGCGTGGCCAAGGACGACGACGAGACCCTGCACCGCGCGCCCGGCCAGACCGACGAGGTGTTCCACCTGCGCGCCATCGCGCACAGCCTGCAGCAGGCCTTCGAGCGCTACTTCATCACCATCACCACCCTGGTCAAGAACGGCTCCGGCGCGCTCAGCGCGGCGCAGCTGGAAAGCCTGTGCCACCTGACCGCGCAGCGGCTGTCGCTGCTGTACGCGCCGGCGGCGCCGGAGTTCTTCGACAAGTCGCTGTTCCGCGGCTTCATCGGCAACCTGCGCGAGCAGAAGCTGCTGTGGCTGAACGAGGCCGGCAAGCTGGAGTTCGACCAGCGCCTGAACGAATGGGAGCAGGACGCGCGCCTGGTGCTCAACCGCGAGCTGCGCCACACCATCCAGAAGATCTCGCCGGACGCGGTGCCGGCCAAGCCGGACGCCGACGCCTCAGGCGTCTAAGTCGGGAATCAGCATGTTCTCGAGGATCGCGATCTGGTCCTTGAGCTTGAGTTTGCGCTTCTTCATGCGCTTGATGCTCATCTCGTCGCTGGCCGCGGTTTCGCCGAGGCGCTCGATGGCGAGGTCGAGGTCGCGGTGCTCGGCGCGCAGCTCGAACAGCATGGCGGTGTACCGGCGCTGGGTGAACGGATCGAGCATGGGGAAGTCCGTCGGCGGGGCATCAAGGGTAGAATAAACCAAGCCG
>CAZRXZ010000240.1:0-2686 GCA_964604095.1 uncultured Arenimonas sp.
GGAATTTCCCGCCGAAGACGTGCATACCTGGTTGAAACCCCTGCACGCCAGCCGGCAAAGCGACGAACTGCATCTTTATGCCCCGAACGCCTTCGTGGTCGAGCTGGTGCAGAGCCAGTACCTACCCCGCATCGAGGAACTGGCCCGGCATTTCGCCGGCGGCCCGCTGGCGGTCCGCCTGACCGTCGGTTCGCACCAGAAAAGCAGCGCGCCGGCCGCCAAGAGCGGCGGACGCAAGACCGCCGCCGCCGATTTCCAGGGCAATGTCGATCCGCATTACACCTTCGACAACTTCGTGGTCGGCAAATGCAACCAGATGGGCCACGCCATGGCCCTGCAGGTGGCCAAGAATCCCGGCAAGGCCTATAACCCGCTGCTGCTGTACGGAAGCACCGGCCTGGGCAAGACCCACCTGATGTACGCCGCCGGCAATTACATGCGCGCCCACAACCCGGGCATGCGCGTGCTGTACATGCGCTCGGAGCAGTTCTTCAACGCCATGATCAAGGCCTTGACCGACAAGAACATGGCGCAGTTCAAGAAGCAGTTCCAGCAGGTCGACGCCCTGCTGATCGACGATATCCAGTTCTTCGCCGGCAAGAACACCACCCAAGAGGAGTTCTTCCACACCTTCAACACCCTGGTGGACGGCAAACAGCAGATCATCCTGACCTGCGACCGCTACCCGCGCGAGGTGGAGAACCTGGAGCCGCGGCTGAAATCGCGGCTGGGCTGGGGGCTTTCGGTGGTGCTGGAACCGCCGGATGACGAAACCCGCGCCACCATCCTGATGGACAAGGCCCAGCGCCGCGGCATCGCCTTGCCGGCCGACGTCGCCTGGCAGATCGCCAAACGCCTGCACTCCAGCGTGCGCGACCTGGAAGGCGCGCTGAACACGCTGGCGGCCCGCGCCAACTTCACCGGCAGCGCCATCACCTTGGAATTCGCGCAGGAAACCCTGCGCGACCTGATGCGCGCGCAGGCTTCGGTGATCTCGCTCAGCAACATCCAGAAAACCGTGGCAGACTACTATCAATTGAAGCTGACCGACCTGTTGTCGCAGCGGCGGACGCGTTCGTTGGCGCGCCCGCGGCAGGTGGCCATGGCCTTGTCGAAGGAGTTGACCGAACACAGCTTGCCGGAAATCGGCGAGGCGTTCGGCGGCCGGGACCACACCACGGTCCTGCATGGCTGCCGGGTGATCCAAGGCTTGCGTGAATCGGATGGGAAAATCCGCGAAGATTGGGATAAATTAGTGCGTAAATTGACGGAGTAATTCATGGGGTAAGTTGTGGATGGATTGTGGTTGAATCCGACAGGGCTGAGTTATCCACAATCGCTGCACAATTGCCCAATGGATTTTCCAAGCGGCTTGTTAGAGAAAATTTTTTATATTTATCAATTGCTTAATACAGTTATCCCCGGCTTTTCGCGACACTACCACCACCGCTTTTTAATAATTAACCTTAGTTATTGGGAATCCAGATTATGCGTTTTAGCCTCTCCCGCGAAGCGTTTTTGAAACCTCTGCAGCAAGTCGTCAATGTCGTGGAACGCCGACAAACGCTCCCGGTGCTGAGCAATCTGTTGGTTCAAGTCGATAACGGCCAACTGTCGCTGAAAGGCACCGATCTGGAAGTGGAGCTGACCGCACGCAATGCCGTCGACGACAGCCAAGACGGCGAAGTCACCATTCCGGCACGCAAATTGTTCGATATCGTGCGCGCCCTGCCCGACGGCAGCAAAATCACCCTGAGCCACACCGGCGACAAAGCCACCATCCAAGCCGGCAAAAGCCGGTATACCCTGGCGACGCTGCCGGCCCGCGATTTCCCGGAAAACGACCAACTCGCCATCATCGAACGCATCCGCGTGCCGGAAGCGGCCTTGAAAGAGCTGATTGAACGCACCGCGTTCGCCATGGCGCAACAGGACGTGCGTTACTACCTCAACGGCCTGCTGTTCGACCTGAAAGGCAAAACCCTGCGTTGCGTCTCCACCGACGGCCATCGCCTGGCCTTGTGCGAAACCGAACTGAACGAAGGCATCGACGGCCGCAAGCAGATCATCATGCCGCGCAAAGGCGTGTTGGAGCTGCAGCGCCTGCTTGAAGACGGCGACGGCGACATCGAGCTGGAAGTCGGCAACAACCACCTGCGCATCAGCCGCAGCGACGTCACCTTCAGCACCAAGCTGATCGAAGGCAAATTCCCGGATTACGAGGCGGTCATTCCCATCGGCGCCGACAAGGAAGTGAAGGTCAACCGTGAGCTGTTCCGCAATGCCCTGCAGCGTGCGGCGATTCTGTCGAACGAAAAATTCAAGGGCGTGAAGCTGGACATCCACCCGGGCGTGCTCAATATCGTGGCGCACAACCCGGAACAGGAAGAAGCCCAGGAAGAAATCGAAATCGAATCGGTGATCGACGGCATCAGCATCGGATTCAACGTCAACTACCTGCTGGAAGCCCTGTCCACCCTGCGCGAGGACAGCGTGCTGATCAAGCTGCGCGATGGCAATTCGTCTGCTTTGGTGCGCGAAGGCAGCCACGAGCGTAGCCGTCATGTGGTCATGCCGCTGCGTCTCTGATGCATTTGACCCGACTGCAGGCGACCGACCTGCGCTGTTTCCAGGAGTTCGATTTAACGCCCGTTTCGGGCGTTAATCTTTTACTGGGCGCCAATGG
>CAZRXZ010000241.1:0-2671 GCA_964604095.1 uncultured Arenimonas sp.
TCGCCGGCGATGCGGAACAGCACCGGCGTCTGCAGGCTGGCCGCCACGGTCTGGCCGGGCTCCACCGCACGCGACAGCACCGTGCCCTTCACCGGCGAACGGATGATGGTCTTGGCCAGATCCAGGCGTGCGCTGTTGAGATTGGCCTGCTGCTGCTGGATCTGCGCCTGGGCGGCTTGCACGCGCGCTTTGGCTTGGTCGCGCTGGGCCAGGGCCAGATCGCGCTCGGTGACCGACACGAGCTGCTTCTCGGCCAGTTCGCGCTTGCGTTGGTACTCGCGCTCGCTGTTCAGCGCGCTGGCGCGCGCTTCGGCCAGGCCGGCCTGGGCGCTGGCCAGCGCCGCTTCGGCCTGGTTGACCCGGGCCTGGAAGGTGGAAGGATCGATGCGGGCGATGACCTGGCCGGGCTCGACCACGTCGTTGAAGTCGACCTCGACCGTCTGCAGGGTGCCGGACACCTGCGTGCCGACCTCGACCGTGGCGGTGGCGCCCAGCGTACCGGTGGCCGAAATGCTGGACGACAGGTCGCCGACGGCGGCGGCTTCGCTGCGGTACTGGCCGGCGCCGGCGTCGTCCTTGGCGGCGAACTGGCGGTAGCCGAACCAGAGCGCGGCGAGGACGGAAAGGACGAGGACGAGCTTGCCTGCGCTCAGGCGGGATTTCGTGGAGGTCATGGAGGAGTAACCGGTTTCAGAGCGATTCGGGATAGGATGCCGCAGGCACGGAAAGGGTCGCAACCGTTCCTTCGCCGGGCGTGCTGGTCAATTCGATGCGCCAGCCGAAGCGTTCGCAGAAGCGCTTGACCAAGGCCATGCCGATGCCCTTGCCGTCGGCGTTGCCGTTCTCGCCGCGGTAGAACGGCTCGAACACACGCGCCAGCTGCGCCGCGTCCATGCCGATGCCGGTATCGCGCACCTGCACGCGTCCGCGGGCGACGACGACTTCGATTCGGCCGGCGTCGGTGTAGTGGCAGGCGTTGCGGACCAGGTTGCCGATCACGCTCGCGCTCACATAGTACGGCGCATCGAGCATGAAATCCTCCTCGACCCGCACCGACAGCTCGACCGGCTTGCCGTGCAGCAGCAGGCGCGCCTTCTCGGCTTCGTCGCGGGCCACCTCGGACATGCGGTACGGATGTTCGGCATGGCCCAGGTCGTCTTCGCGCGCCAGCAGCAGGAAGCCCTCGACCAGCGACTCCATCTCCTGCCCGGCCTTCCGGATGCGCGCCACCGAGCGTTGCGCCATCGGCGACAGGCAGGTCTCGGAGGCGATCATGTCGCCGGCGACGCGGATCACGGTCAATGGCGTGCGCAGCTCATGCGAGGCGTTGGAGGTGAAGTTGCGCTCGCGTTCGGCGAACTGGCCGATGCGCCGGCCCAGGTCGCGCAAGGCGTCGGTCAGCACCCGGGCTTCGCCGTCCAGGTCGACCGGCAGTTTCTCTGGCGCCAGGGCCGAGACGTCCGGCTGCTTCGGATCCCAGCGGCGTACCACATTGGCCAGCCAAATCAACGGCGACACCAGGCGCTTGGACGTGCGGTAGCTGAACAGCACCATCACGTACACCACGAGCAACAGCAGGGCCAGCGGCACCACGCCGAACCAGAACGCCAGCGCGTCGACCTGCTCCTGCTTGAACACCAGCACCAGCTTCTGCCGGCCCCGGCTCTCGATCCAGACCAGTTCGCCGCCGCGGCCCTCGCGCAGGCTGTGGTAACCGTTGCCCAGGCCCCGGTATTTGGCGGGCAAGGCCGGCGCATCGCGCATGTCCAGCAGATAAGCCTTCATGTTGAAGGTGTCCGGCACCTGCACCGCCGGATTGTCCTCGTGCAACCGCCAGAAGTGCCGGGCCTCGTCCTGCAGCGCCTGCTTGATCAGCACGTCCTTGATCACCACCGAGGCCCCGTACACGCCGATCACCGCGGCGCAGAAGATGGCCGCGGTCTGCAGCAGGAAAGCCGTCCAGAACTTCTTGCCGAGACCGCTTCTGCCGTTCATGCCCGGGGCTGCGCGTCCAGGTCGACGATGCGGTAACCGGCGGTCTGCACGGTATGCAGCAATTGCTTGTCGAATCCGCGGTCGATGACCTTGCGCAGGTTGTACAGATGGCTGCGCAAGGTGTCGGATTCAGGCAGTTCGTCGCCCCAGATCTCGCGCTCGATGTCGCGCCGCGACACCACCCGCGGCGATTCGCGCATCAGGATACCGAGCAGGCGCAGGGCGATCGGCGACAGCGCCAGCTCCCGCCCGGCGCGGGTCGCGCGCAGGCTGCCGGTATCGAGCACCAGGTCGGCCACGGTGTACACCTCGGTGCTGACCTGGCGCCGTTCGCGGCGGATCAGGGCGCGGATGCGCGCCTCGAGCTCGAGGATGGCGAAGGGCTTGATCAGGTAGTCGTCGGCGCCGGCCTCCAGTCCCAACACCTTGTCGGACACCGCGTCGCGCGCGGTCAGCATCAGCACCGGGGTGGCGACTTTGGCTTCCTCGCGCAGCTTGCGGCAGACCTGCAGGCCGTCCATGCGCGGCAGGTTCAGGTCGAGCACGATCACGTCGTAACTGTTGGCGGTGGCCAAGCGGTAGCCGTCCACGCCATCGCCGGCGTAATCGACGCCGAAGCCCTTGTTCTCGAAATACTCGCCGACGACTTCCGACAGGCTGCGGTTGTCTTCGACCA
>CAZRXZ010000242.1:0-2668 GCA_964604095.1 uncultured Arenimonas sp.
TGCCGGTACCGGTCTGAGCCTGGCCGGCGACATCGCGCCCGGCGAGGGCGATCGGCAGGGTCAGGGCCTGAATGGGGGTGCAACGCGAGAAGCCGGCGGACTCGAGGCCCTGGAGCAGCACGGGGGTGATGTCGAAATTCGAAAAAGGTATGTCGGTCAGTGCTTTATCAGTCATTTTTGGGGTTCCGCGGCGCGTCGGCCGCTTGCAATACGCCCCCGCTCGGCGCAAACTGCGCAGGATATTCGGGCGATTTCGGGATGGATTTTCGTTTCAGCGCCCCCATTCTACCCTAAAGCCCGTACCCACACGGTTCCGCGCCATTTTCAAGGAGTATTCTCGTGAGCGATAAAGTCCACCACGTCACCGACGCCAGCTTCGACGCCGACGTCCTGAAATCGTCCGTCCCGGTCCTGGTCGACTTCTGGGCCGAATGGTGCGGCCCCTGCAAGATGATCGGCCCGCTGGTCGACGAACTCGCCGACAGCCACGAAGGCAAGGTCAAGGTGGTCAAGATCAACATCGACCACAACCCCGGCACCCCGCGCCAGTTCGCCGTGCGCGGCATCCCGACCCTGATGCTGTTCAAGGACGGCAAGGTCCAGGCCACCCAGGTCGGCGCCGTCGGCAAGGCGCAGTTGGCCGCGTTCGTCGACTCCAACATCTGAATCCGCTGAACGTCCGGCGGCGCAAGGCCGCCGGATGCTTGCCCGGCAAGGGCTTAAGTGCTACTTTAGTCCCGAACGCGCGTCCTGCGCCCCCGCTTTGAACACCCCTCCCCCATCTCCCGCTCGCACTCGCGAGGAATCCCCCGTGTCAGAATCCGAAATCGAAAACGGCGATGCCATCGCCAAGAAAGCCCGTAAACCCCGTTTGAGCAAAGCCGCCAAACCCGTCGCCGACGCGCCGGCCGAAGTGGTCGTGCACGTCGACCCCGAACCGGCGGCGCCGGCCCGGGCCGAGCGCGCGGAGCAGGTCGAGCGCGGCAACGCACCCGCCGCCCAGAACGACGCCCCGGGCGGCCAGGACGGCGACAGCCAAGCCCAGCCGCACGGCGGCCAGGAGCAACGCCAGCGCCACGGCCAGCACAACAACCGGCGCGACCGCTTCCAGCACCGCAACGAACGCAACCGCGACCGCTTCCAGAACCGCGACCGCCAAGGCGGCGACGGCGACGAGGGCGAGCCGCGCCAGGCCTACCAGCCGCCGCAGCTGCCGCCGGATTTCCCGAACTACTCGCTGACCGAACTCAAGCGCATGCCGATGCACAAGCTGCTGGAGATGGCCGAGCAGCTCAACCTGCATGAAGGCGTGGCGCGCATGCGCCGCCAGGACGTGACCTTCCAGCTGCTCAAGGTGCTGACCCGGCATCCGGCCGGCGTGGCCGCCGAAGGCGTGCTGGAGATCCTGCCGGACGGCTACGGCTTCCTGCGCTCGGCCGACGCCAGCTACCTGGCCGGCCCGGACGACGTGTACATCTCGCCCAGCCAGATCCGCCGCTTCAACCTGCGCACCGGCGACCACATCACCGGCCGCATCCGCAATCCGAAGGACGGCGAGCGCTACGTGGCGCTGAACGTGCTCGACACCATCAACGGCGAGCCGCTGGAGCACTCCAAGAACAAGGTGCTGTTCGAGAACCTGACCCCGCTGTTCCCGCGCAAGCGCTTCGTGCTGGAGCGCGGCAACGGCTCGACCGAGGACATCACCGGCCGCATCATGGACCTGATGGCGCCGCAGGGCAAAGGCCAGCGCGCGCTGATCGTGTCGCCGCCGAAGGCCGGCAAGACCATGATGATGCAGAACATCGCGCAGGCCATCATCAACAACCACCCGGAAGTGCACCTGATCGTGCTGCTGATCGACGAGCGCCCGGAAGAAGTCACCGAAATGCAGCGCACCGTGCGCGGCGAGGTCATCAGCTCGACCTTCGACGAGCCCGCCGCGCGCCACGTGCAGGTCGCCGAGATGGTGATCGAGCGCGCCAAGCGCCTGGTCGAGCACAAGAAGGACGTGGTGATCATGCTCGACTCGATCACCCGCCTGGCGCGCGCCTACAACATGGTGGTGCCGAGCTCGGGCAAGGTGCTGTCGGGCGGCGTCGACGCCAACGCCCTGCACCGGCCGAAGCGCTTCTTCGGCGCCGCGCGCAACGTCGAGGAAGGCGGCTCGCTGACCATCATCGCCACCGCGCTGATCGACACCGGCTCGAAGATGGACGAGGTGATCTACGAGGAATTCAAGGGCACCGGCAACTCGGAGGTCCACCTGGACCGCCGCATCGCCGAGAAGCGCGTGTTCCCGGCGATCAACATCAACCGCTCGGGCACCCGCCGCGAGGACCTGCTGATCGACCCGGACATGCTCCAGAAGATCTGGATCCTGCGCAAGCTCATCCATCCGATGGACGAGATCGCCGCGATGGAGTTCATGCTCGACAAGATGAAGACCACCAAATCCAACGACGAGTTCTTCAGCGCGATGAAGCGCGGCTGACGGACGCACGGAGAGACACGGACGATGACCCCGAACGCAACCCCCCGCCTGAACGCCCTGCAGGCCCTGATCTTCAGCTCGCGCTGGCTGCAGCTGCCGCTGTACCTCGGCCTGATCCTGGCGCAGTGCGTGTACGTGTTCCTGTTCATGAAGGAACTGCTGCATCTGATCACC
>CAZRXZ010000243.1:0-2663 GCA_964604095.1 uncultured Arenimonas sp.
TGGCGCCGGAAACCGAACGCCGCCTGGCCGCGTTCTGCCGCGCCATCGACAAGCTGCCGGTGCCGGTGGCCGGCACGCCGGGCTTTCTGGTCAACCGCATCCTGGCGCCGTACATGCAGGAAGCCATCCTGGCCTTCAACGAAGGCATTCCCGGGCGCGCCATCGACAAGGCCGCGCTCGACTTCGGCATGCCGATGGGCCCGATCGAGCTGGTCGACACCGTCGGCCTGGACGTGGCCGCCAGCGTCGGCAAGATCATGGCCGCGTTCCACGGCCAGGCGCTGCCGGACGCGTTCGCCGTGGAAGACGGCAAACGCGGCAAGAAGGACGGCCAGGGCCTGTACGCCTGGAAGGACGGCAAGCCGGTGAAGCCCGAGCTGCCCGAAGGCTACAAAGCCCCGGCCGATCTGCAGGACCGCCTGGTGTTCGCGCTGCTGAACGAGGCCGTCTCCTGCCTGCACCAGGGCGTGGTCGGCGATGCCGAACTGCTGGACGCCGGCGTCATCTTCGGCACCGGCTTCGCGCCGTTCCGCGGCGGCCCGATCGAACACATCAAGGCCGTCGGCCGCGACGCCTGCCTGGCCAAACTGCGCGCACTGGAGGCGACGTACGGCGCGCGTTTCACGCCCAAGGCCGGCTGGGACGCACTGTAAGCCCGAATGCCGCACACGAAAAAGCCGGGCATCGCCCGGCTTTTTTCATGCCCTCGGCACGGCTTACTTGCGGCAACCGATCAGGCGGATCTCCTGCCCCGGGCGGATGACGTACTCCGGCGGCGACAGCTCGTTTTCCTTGATCAGGCGCTGCAGGTCGCAATCGAAACGGCGTTTGATGCTCATCAGGGTTTCGCCCGGCTTGACCGTGTATTTGCCGCCGTGCGCGGCCGGCTCCGGCGCCGGGGTGTCCTCGGCCGCCGTTTCGACCACCACCGGCACCGGCGCGGCGAACACCGGCTGCTTGCGGGCCTGGCTCAAGGTGCGCGCCAGATCGGCGCGCGGACCCGACAGGCAATTGGCCTGATAGCTTTCCACCAGCTTCTGCGGCGCGCGCAGCACCGTGCCCTGGCCGATGAACTGGTTCGGCTCGTAATGCGGGTTGAGGTTGCGCAGCACGCGGAACCAGCCGAACTGGTTGTGCGGATTGCCCAGGCAGATGGTCAGCTCGTTGATGCTGCTCGGGCGCTGCAGGGTGAAGCTGGCCGGGGTGTAGTCCAGCTTCGGGAAGGTCAGGCCGTAGTCCTCGCCGTGCAGGAACAGCCAGGCCGCGGCGATCACCGCCGGCACGTAGTCGCGGGTTTCGGCCGGCCACTCCTTGTACACGCGCTCCTGCCAGAACTCGCCGCCGCGCTCGCCGTAAATGCGCCGCGCCCGGCCTTCGCCGCCGTTGTAGCCGGCGATGGCCATCTCCAGGCTCTTGTTGAGCTCCTCGAAGCGCTCGTTCATGTATTCGGCGTTGGCGCGCGCCGCGAACTGCGGATCGAAGCGCATGTCGCGGCCGGCGCTCATATCCAGCCCGAAGCGGCGGCCGGTGGACGGCATGAACTGCAGCGGCCCGGAGGCGCCGGCGCGCGAGGTGGAATGCACCTTGCCGCCGGATTCCTTGGTCATCATGCCGAACAGCAGCGCCTCCGGCAGGCCGGCCTTCTCGTACTCCGGCGCCATCAGGTAGCGCATGTACTGGTAGTTCTCCCAGGAATCCATGAAGTAGGCGCGGTTCACCGTCAGCCAATTGGCGATGGCGGCCTGCACCGGCTCGTTGTATTTGGCCAGCAGCTCGATGCGCGAACCGAGCAGCCTCACGGTGCTGTCGATGGCCGGCAGGCTTTCCGGATTCGGCAGACGCACCACCGCCGGCGCGGGCATGTCGTGGTGCTTGATCATGCGCTCGTAGGCGCCGATCAAGGTGCTGCGCGAACAGCTGCGCAGCTTGAAGCAGGCGTTGGCGTGCTCTTCCATGTCCTCGATGGCGGCGTTCATCGCCAGCAGCTGCGCCTCGTCGCCGGCCTCGTAGCGCTTCCAGGCCTGCTGGTAGGCCAGCACGGTGGCGTCCATGCGCGCGTACAGGGCCTCTTCCGGCTTGGGTTTGGCGGCATTGGCGGCCGGAGCCGTCAGCAGCAAGGCGAGGAAAAACGGCGTAAGGCGCATGAAAACTCCCGGGCGATGCACTAAGCTATACAGCCGTCATTATTCCCCATCGACGGTCCGGACTCCATTAAATTTTCATGAACCGATGAGCCGCTGGCGACCGCCACCCGAGAAATCCACCGCCCTGATCACCCGCGAGGGCCTGGAGCGCCTGCGCGCCGAGCTGCAGGAGCTCTGGCACGTGCGCCGGCCGGAGGTGGTGAAGGCCTTGGCCGCGGCCGCGGCCGAAGGCGACCGTTCGGAGAACGCCGAATACACCTACCGCAAGAAGCAGCTGGGCGAGATCGACCGGCGCGTGCGTTACCTGAGCAAGCGCATCGAGGTGCTGAAGGTGCCGGACAGCTCGCGCGTGCCGCGCGACAAGGTGTTCTTCGGCGCCTGGTTCGAGCTGGAGGACGAGGACGGCAACACGCGCACGCACCGCATCGTCGGCCCGGACGAGACCGACGCCAAACGCGGCTGGATCAGCATCGACTCGCCCTTGGCGCGCGCGGTGCTGAACAAGGCGGTGGACGCGGA
>CAZRXZ010000244.1:0-2653 GCA_964604095.1 uncultured Arenimonas sp.
TGGCGCATGGTGGCGAACCAGCGCCGCTTCGAAGGAAGCCTGCCGTTGGCGCAGATGCCGCGCCTGATGGAGCTTCTCGCGGACGGCGAGGGCGACTGCCGCTATACGGTCGATTTCTACCGCGATCCGCTCAAGATCGATGTCATGCACATCCGCTTGCAGACGGTGTTCCACCTGGTGTGCCAGCGCACGTTGGAGCGCTACGCCCACCCGGTCGAAATCGACCAGCGCCTCGGCCTGATCAGCGACGAGGCGCAGGAGGCTTCCCTGCCGGAAGGCATGGAGGCGGTGTTGATCGAAGGAAGCGGCGAGGTCTCGCCGGTCCAGCTGATCGAAGACGAGCTTCTGCTGGCGGTGCCTCTGGTGCCGATCAACCCGGACGCTTCCGGCCTGGATCCGAAATGGAGCGGGGACGAAGCGGTCGAGGAAGAAAAAACCAATCCCTTCGCGGCCCTTGCGGCGCTGAAGGACCACACGTAACATCGCATTTCGTTCCGGAGTCTAATCCATGGCCGTTCAAAAATCCCGTCGTACCCCTTCCACCCGCGGTATGCGCCGTTCGCACGACGCCCTGTCCGCCAAGCAGCTGGCCACCGATCCGACCACCGGCGAAACCCATCTGCGTCACCACGTGACCAAGGACGGCTTCTACCGCGGCCGCAAGGTCGTCGACGTCAAGTCGGCGGTCGACACCGACGAGTGATGCTTGCCCGGTTTCCGGGTATGCTCTAAGGTAATTAAGGCGAGCTCGGCTCGCCTTAATTGTTTACGCCACGCCAGAACGGGATTCCCACTATCATGCCTATCTATTCGCGCATCGCCGGCACCGGCAGCTATCTTCCGGAGCGCGTGCTTACCAACGCCGACCTGGAGAAGATGGTCGACACCAACGACGAATGGATCGTCAGCCGCAGCGGCATCCGCGAGCGCCACATCGCCGCCGACGGCGAGAACACCAGCGACCTCGCGTACCAGGCCTCGCTCAAGGCGCTGGAGGCCGCCGGCATGCAGGCTTCCGAGATCGAGCTGATCGTCGTCGGCACCACCACGCCCGACATCGTGTTCCCGTCCACCGCCTGCCTGCTGCAGGACAAGCTCGGCATCGCCGGCTGCGGCGCCTTCGACGTCAACGCCGCCTGCTCCGGCTTCCTGTACGCGCTGAGCGTGGCCGACCAGTTCATCCGCGCCGGCACGGTCAAGAACGTGCTGGTGGTCGGCGCCGAAACCCTGACCCGTATCGTCGACTGGACCGACCGCGCCACCTGCGTGCTGTTCGGCGACGGCGCCGGCGCCGTGGTGCTGAAGGCCGATGCCGAGGCCGGCATCCTGTCCACCCACCTGCACGCCGACGGCGGCAAGAAAGACCTGCTGATCTGCCCGGCCGGTCCGTCCAAGGGCTTCGACACCACGCAGGTCAACGCCGGCGTGAAGGTGCTGATGGCCGGCAGCGAAGTGTTCAAGCACGCGGTCAAGGCGCTGGATTCGGTGGTCGACGAAACCCTGCAGGCCAACGGCCTGGACAAATCCGACCTCGACTGGCTGATTCCGCACCAGGCCAACCTGCGCATCATCGAAGCCACCGCCAAGCGCCTGGAGATGTCGATGGAACAGGTCATCGTCACCGTCGACAAGACCGGCAACACCTCGTCCGGCTCGGTGCCGCTGGCGCTGGACGAAGCGGTGCGCTCGGGCAAGATCCAGCGCGGCCAGCTCATGCTGCTGGAGGCCTTCGGCGGCGGCTTCACCTGGGGCTCGGCGCTCATCCGCTACTGACCGGACTTGTGGGTACGGGGCGGCAGCTGGTTTAATGTCGCCCTCAATCCATCCGGAGTCACCGCGCGCATGATCAGCCAGTTGGCATTCGTCTTCCCGGGGCAGGGCTCGCAGAGCGTCGGCATGCTGGCCGAGCTCGCCGACGCGCACCCGTCCATCCGCGACACCTTCGCCGAAGCCTCGGAAGGCGCCGGCGTCGATCTCTGGCAGATCAGCCAAGAGAACCCCGACGACCGCCTGAACCAAACCGAATTCACCCAGCCGGCGCTGTTGGCCGCGAACGTGGCGCTGTGGCGTCTTTGGCAAGCCCAGGGCGGCGCGCAGCCGGCCATGCTGTCCGGCCACAGCCTGGGCGAGTACGCCGCGCTGGTCGCCGCCGGCGCGCTCGGCCTGGCCGACGGCGCGCGCTTGGTGCGCCTGCGCGGCCAATTCATGCAGGACGCGGTGCCGGCCGGTACCGGCGCCATGGCGGCGGTGCTCGGCGCCGAAGACGCGCAGGTCGAAGCGGTCTGCGCCGACAGCTCGCAGGACGGTTCGGTGGTGGTGCCCGCCAACTACAATTCGCCCGGACAGATCGTCATCGGCGGCCATGCCGACGCGGTCGACCGCGCCATCGCCGCCTTGCAGGCCGCCGGCATCCGCAAGACGGTCAAGCTCGCGGTCAGCGTGCCGTCGCATACGCCGCTGATGCGCGCCGCCGCCGAGCGCCTGCAGGAGGCCGTCCTGTCCGTCGCCTGGCAGGCGCCCGACCGTCCGGTGGTGCACAACGTCGACGCCGCGCTGAAGGGCGACGTGGCCGACATCCAGCGCGCGCTGGTGGCGCAGCTGTATCTGCCGGTGCAATGGACGCGCTGCACGCAGGCGCTGGCCGCGGCCGGCG
>CAZRXZ010000245.1:0-2645 GCA_964604095.1 uncultured Arenimonas sp.
GCCGGCCGGGTCAGCATCACATCCAAGGCTTGCTGCGGTTTGCCGTCCTTCAGCAACAAGCGCGCGTTGTTGGAGGCCGCCAAGGTCGGGTTCGACTGGTTCAGCCGTTCCAGCAACTGCGCCGCATCGACCCAGTCCTCCAGCGCCAAAGCCGCCTGCCGCGCGCCGAGCAGGGCCAGGTCGCGCACGTTGCGGTCTTCGGCGGCTTTCAGCAGCAGGGTCCGCGCCCGCGCGTGGCGGCCTTCGTAGAACGCGGTCAGGCCGTTGGCCAACCGGTTGCGCGCCTGCCGCTGCGCGTAGTCCTGCCAGGCGCGTACCGGCAGGCGCAGCAGGGTCCACAGCAGCCAGAGCGCGAACAGCAGCAGCACGCAGCCGAACAGGAACACCGCCACGCTGGTGGTGACCGTGGTGCCGTGCCAACGGACCACCACCTCGCCGAAATCGGGTTGCAGCAGATCCCAGGCCAGCGCGCCGAGCGCGGCCAACAGTAGCCACCACAGGAAACTGCGGTACAGGCTCACGGCGCGGCCCCTTGTTTCAGGCGCTGCAGTTCCGACAGTGTGCTGCCGGCCAGCGGCAGGGCCGGCGTCAGCGGCGCGTCCGCGGCCATCTGCAGGCGTTGGCGCCGCTCGCGCAGCGACGGCGTGTCGGCATACAGGCGTTGCAGCCACTGTCCGATGCGGCCGACGCTGGCCTTGAATTCCGCGCCTTGGCGCAATTGCAGCGCGATGCGGGCGTTGGCGATCTCCAGTGCCAGCGCGGTCTTGGCCGCCTGCCGTTCACCGGGGGCGATCAGGGTCTGCTGGCCGGTCGGCTGGATCTGCACCAGAGCGTCGAGCAGGCGCTGCAGGCCGCTGGCCGAGGGCTTGCTCGACGCGGCGGCGTCGGCCGCCGGCAATTGCGGCAACAGGGCTTCCAGAGCGTCCAGCTCGCCGCGCGCGATGGCGCCCGGATCGGCTTCGACGGCGCGGTAGGCCGCCAGTTCGCGGGTCACGGTCTGGCGCAGGTCCAGCCATTGCGGGTCGGTCAGGCCGCCGAGCGCGGTGGCGGCCAGTTCGGTCGCTTGGATGGCGCCCGACAGGTCGCCCGACAGCGTCCAGCGTTCGCGCGCGATGATCAGCATCAGCTCCGCTTCGTGGATGCGCAGACCGTCCTGGGCGCTGCGGCCGGTGCGGCCGAGTTCGCGCACGCTGTCCTCGATCAAGGCCGCGCGCTCGCCGATGCCGAGTACTTCGTCGCGTAACAGATTGGTGCGGTTGGCCGATTCGTTCAGGCGCTGCTGCCAGGCGGCGCGTTCGCGCGTCAGCTTGGCCAGTTCCTGTTCGGTCGACAGCAGCCGGCGGTCCAGCGCCTGCGGGCTCAGGTCGGGCGGGGCGTCCGCCAGCGTCGGCGCCGCCGGCGTGCGGACGAATTGCCAGTAGGCCAGACCCGCGATGGCGGCCAACCCGGCGATCGCCAGGATCAGCGTGCCACGGCGCGCGGGTGCGGGGCTCGGGTTTACGTTCATGGTCTGCTCCTGGTGCGGTCCGTGCTGGCGCAGGCTGCCAGTGTCGCCAGCATGGCCGGCGCGTGCGTGCTTTCGGCTTGCGCCAGCTGCCGGAAGCCCTGTTGCCGCAGGTATTGTAGCAAGCGCGCGCTGCTGGCGATGCAGGGCCGTCCGCGCCAGACCGCGCGCGTTTTTTCGTCGAGTTGGCGCCAGAATTGGCCGAATGCCGATTGGCTGCTGACCAGCAGGGCCGCGCGCGGACCGAGCGCGGCCAGCGCCTGCAGGCGCGCCGGCGCCAGCAGAACCGGTTCGCGCACATAGACATGGGCGATGTGCAGCCGCGCCCCGCGGGCCGGCAGTTCACGCTCCATCAGGCCGCGGCCGTCCGGCGCGGTCACCAGGCCGACCGCTTGGCCGCGCAGGTCGCGCAGCGACGGCAACGCCAGCAGGCCGTCGGCGTTCTGCGGCTGGGCGATTTCGATGCGCTTGGCGCCGGCCGCGCGCAAGGCGCGGGCCGTGCCTTGGCCGACCGCCCACCACGATCCGCGCAGCGGTCGCAGCGCGGCGGCGAAGCGGACGGCTTCCGGCGAGCTGACGATACGGATCGGGCAGGCCAGGGCCGCGTCCAGGGCGGTGCGGTCGTCGGTCGCGCGCAGGCGGAACGGCGAGGCCGCGAACACCCGCGCACCCTGCGCCGCGGCCGCGCGGCGCACGGCATCATGGCGGTTCTGCGGACGCAGGGAAACCACGGTCCAGCCGGCGAGGGAGGGCGTTGGAGGCATCGGAATCGTCGGTAACGGCCGTTTATGGCAGAATCCAGTGTAACTGAGCGATTCGGGAAAGAAAGCATGTCGATCAACGCATTCGCCCTGGGCTTGCTCCTGGCGCTCCTTCCCGGCTTGGCCGATGCGCGCGCCGACAAGGCCGACAAGGCGCTGCAGGCCAGCCTGAAGATGTACGCGCAGGCCGTGCGTTGGAACGATTTCGCCGCCGCCGCCGAGGCGCTGGATCCGGCGCTGCGCGCGCCGGAGGGCTTCAGCGAAGACGACGAGGCCTATTACACGCGCTTCCAGATCAGCGGCTACAGCCTGAAGTCCGGCGCCCGTAGCGGCCCGTTCGATTACAGCCAGCGGGTCGAGCTGCGCATCATCGACGTCGC
>CAZRXZ010000246.1:0-2635 GCA_964604095.1 uncultured Arenimonas sp.
TGACCAGCTACGAGTACAAGGTGCTCGAATACCTGATGCTGCACGCCGGCGAGCTGGTGTCGAAGGCCGATTTGACCGAGCACATCTACCAGCAGGACTTCGACCGCGACTCCAACGTGCTGGAAGTGTTCGTCGGCCGCCTGCGCAAGAAGCTCGACCCCGACGGTTCGCTGAAGCCGATCGAGACCGTGCGCGGCCGCGGTTACCGCTTCGCCATCCCGCGCAACGAATAAGCCCGGCGCCCGCGCCATGTTCCCGATGCGCCGGGCCCTGTCGCTGCATGCGCGGCAGCTGATCGCCGCCAGCCTCGGCCTGATCGCCTTCCTCGGCCTGACCGGCATGGCGCTGGACCAGGCCTTCCGCAACTCGCTGGTCGACAACATGGAGGCGCGCATGGCGCGCCACGCCAACGCGTACTGGAACCGGATCAGCTTCGACCGCCGCGGGCGCCTGTTGCCGGCGGCGCTCGACAAGGCGCCCGACGCGCGCTTCGGCGAGTTCCGCAGCGGCCTGTACGCCCAGATCCAGGGCGAGGACGTGCATTGGCAGTCGCAGTCGGTGGCCCTGTTCAGCCTGCCGGCGCTGCCGCCGCGCGATGTCGGCGACGCGCCCGCGTTCGACGGCCCGCTGCCGCTGCCGATCGGCGAGGACGTGCGCATCAACGCCTACCGCTATACCGACACGCTCCGGTTCGAGACCAAGAGCGGTCCGAAGACGCTGACGCTGCGCATCTATGAAAGCGAAGAGGAGATCTTCAAGCAGATCGCCGAGTACCGGCGCACCCTGTGGGGCTATCTGGGCATCGCCGGCGTGCTGCTGGTGCTGGTGCAGATCGCCATCCTGCGCTGGAGCCTGCAGCCGCTGCGGCTGCTGGAGTCCGAGATGCAGGCGCTGCAGTCGGGCCGGCAGGCGCGCTTGGGCGGCCGCTATCCGACCGAGCTCGGCCCGATCGCCGGCAGCATCAACGCCCTGCTCGACAGCGAGCGCGGCAACCTGGACATGAGCCGCAACACCCTGGCCGACCTGGCGCACAGCCTGAAGACGCCGCTGGCGGTGCTGCAGTCGCAGATCGACAACGACGACGATCCGGCCCGCTTCAAGCACGAGGTCTACACCCAGCTGCAGCGCATGAACGACATCGTGTCCTATCAGCTGTCGCGCGCCGCGCGCGCCGGCCACGCGCTGTATTCGGCGCCGATCGACGTGCTGCCGCACGCCGAAAGCATCGTCGCCAGCCTGGAGAAGATCCACCACGCCAAAGGCGTGTACTGCGAATTCGAGATCGACGCCAAATCGCAGTTCTCGGGCGAGGCCGGCGACCTGCAGGAGCTGCTCGGCAATTTCCTGGAAAACGCCTTCAAGTGGGCCGCGCGCCGCGTGCTGTTGACCGTGCGTCCGGTGTACGAGCCCGGCGCCAAGCGCCCCGGCCTGCACATCTGCGTCGAGGACGACGGGCCGGGCATCGCGCCGGAGGACATCGGCCGCATCCTGCAGCGCGGCGTACGCGGCGACGAGCGGGTGCAGGGGCACGGCATCGGCATGGCCATCGTGCAGGATATCGTGAAGTCCTACCACGGCACGCTGTCGGTCGACCGCTCGCAGGAGCTCGGCGGCGCCCGCTTCAGTATCGATCTGCCCTGTCTGGCCTAGCGGAACATGCCGGGGATGACCCGGTGCCAGCGCGGCAGTTTGGCGGCTTTGGCCTTGCGCGGCACGGGGGGCTGCGCCGCGGCGGCGCCCGGCGCGTCGGCGTGGGCGTTCAGCACGAAGCGGGTCGGCGGCTGCGGCTTGGCGCCGGTTGCCAGCGACAGGAACACGGCGCAGAGGGCGAGTACGATCAGCGGCGATTTCACGGCGGTTCCTTTTCCGTTCCAGGTGCCTACTATAGATGCGTTCGGCCCGAAAAAAGTTGCAAGAACCGTGCCGGTGCCTTAAAAATGGGGGGATTACCAAGAGCCCTGCCAAGGGCCGGACGACGAATACCGGATGAACACATTGCCCATCGACCCCAGCGCGCCGCTGATCCGCGCCCCGATGCTGCGCCGCGCGCTGATTTCCGGCGCCCGCCGGGTGATCGCGCAACGCGACCAGCTGAACAAAATCAACGTATTCCCGGTGCCCGACGGCGACACTGGCAGCAATATGGCGTTCACCCTGGGCAATGTCCTGACCGGCGCGCTGAGCCGCAAGGCGCACAGCACCGGCGATCTGCTGCGTCGGGTCAGCGAGCACGCCATCGATGGCGCGCGCGGCAACTCCGGCGCCATCCTGGCCCAGTTCTTCACCGGCATCTCCGAGCGCATCGGGCCGGCCCGCGTGGCCAGCCTGGAGCAGATGGGGCAGGCCATCCGGCATGGCGCCGACACCGCGCGCCAGGCCCTGTCCGAGCCGAAGGAGGGCACCATCCTCAGCGTCATCGGCGCCTTCGCCGACGCCATCCAGCGCGATCCGGGCGGCTTCCATTTCAAGGGCTGGTTCGAGGCCGCCCTGCAGGACGCGCGCAAGGCCCTGGCCAATACCCCGAACCAGCTGCCGGTGCTGCAGAAGGCCGGCGTGGTCGATGCCGGCGCGCAGGGCTTCGTCGACCTGCTGGAAGGCGTGTACCAGTTCATCCTCGACGGCGACATCGACCTGG
>CAZRXZ010000247.1:0-2633 GCA_964604095.1 uncultured Arenimonas sp.
TTCACTTTATGCGACATCAGCGGCGCGGTGATCATGAAGATGATCAGCAGCACCAGCATCACGTCGACCAAGGGGGTCACGTTGATGTCGGACATCGCGCCGCCGGAGGAGTTGGAGCTGAAAGCCATGGTGAAGTCCTCGAAACGTGGGGTTGATTACTTGCTGCCGACGCGCGAGCCGGTGGCGAAGTAGTCGTGCAGGTCGTGCGCGAAGGTGTCGAACTTCGAGTAGATGTTGCGGTTGCTGCGGTTGAAGGCGTTGTAGGCCAACACCGCCGGAATCGCGACGAACAGACCGAACGCGGTCATGATCAGCGCTTCGCCGACCGGGCCGGCGACGGCGTCGATCGAAGCCTGGCCGGTGGCGCCGATGCGGATCAGGGCGTGGTAGATGCCCCACACGGTGCCGAGCAGGCCGACGAACGGCGCGGTGGCGCCGACGGTGGCGAGCCAGGTCAGGCCGTTTTCGAGGTTGGCGCTTTCACGGGTCACGGCTTGGCGCAGGGCGCGGTCGACGAACTCGGACTTGCTCAGGCTCTGGGCCAGGGCGTTGCCTTCCTGGTGCGAAGCGGCTTCGATCGAATCCAGGGCGATCTTGGAGAACGGCTCGCTGGCCTTCTGCTCTTCCAGGAACTGGCGGGCTTCCTTGCTGTTCTTGATCGACCAGAAGGTGTCGACGACGCGATCGGCGTTGGAGCTGATGCGGTTGTTGTTGATGGCGTTGACCACGGTGTACCACCAGGAACCGATCGACATGATGATCAGGGTGACGAACACCACCCAGCCGACCACGTCGAAGTTCTGCACCATGTGGCTGAAACCCATTTGCTGCAGGGCTTCAGCGTTGTTGGACGAGCCGCCCGCAGCGGGAGCGGCGGCAGTAGCGGTTAAGATGAGGTCCTGCAACATAAGGAATACCTTTTAAGTTAGTTAAAGAAGAAGTGAAACGTTACGACAGCCAAATTGCGGTTACAGCGTGAAATCCACGGTGACCAGCGCGGAACCACCCACGTTCTGGCCGTTTTTCTTGCCCGGGTTGATCTTCCATTTGCGCACGCCGGCGACGGCGGCGCGGTCCAGGTCGCGGTTGCGGCTGGATTTGTACACCGACGCGTCGGTCACGGTGCCGTTGGCGTCGTAGGTGACTTGGACGATGACGGTGCCGGTGACGCCGGCGCGCAGGGCCGCAGGCGGGTACTTGACCGGGAACTGGGCGCGGGTCGAAGCGTCGACGTCACCGCCGCCGAAGTCGGCCGGCGGCGAGGCGGGCGGCGCGGGCGGCGAGGGCGGCGGAGCCGGAGTGTCCATCGGACCCGGGGTATCGTAGGTGATCGTCTCTTCCGGCGGCGGCGGAATGTTCTTGGCCGGCGCGGTCTGGATGATCTGCTTCTTGAGCTCCTTCGGCGGTTCCGGCGGCGGCGGCGGCGGCGGCGGCGGCGGCGGTGGCGGTTCCGAGAAGGAAACCATGGTCACCGTCTCTTCGCCTTTCTTGGAGTCGGGAGCGGACACGGGGGCCATCAGCATCATGAAGATCAGCACGTGCACGGCGATGGCAGCGGCGTTCGCCGTCACCCGGGGCCAGCTGATCTTGTTCTGCTGCTCGTATTTTGATTTCAAATCCGTCATGTGGCGGCGGCTCTGCTAATAGTGTGTTCAATGGCGCTGTTGCGCCGCGACCCGCGTTCGCGGGAACCTAGGAGTTTACAACAGGAATCCGGTGGTGCAAAGTGCTAGTTAGCACCCGCCTGCTTCAGGCGCTTCTTCGCTTCCGCCTGGCTTTCCGGATATTTCGCGGCCTCTCGCAGCGCGGAAATCATCGCGGCGCGGTCATCCAGGCCGAATTCGGATTCGGCCTCGGCGATGATGAGATAGGCGTCACCCTTGTTTTCGACGCCTTTGCTTAACGCCAGCTGAGCGGCCGATTTGGACTTCGCGTATTCGCTCTCCTCGCCGAGGACGCGGGCCAGCAGAAGATCCTGCTCGCCGTCCTTGGACAGGGCCGCGCCCTTGCCCCAGGCGCCAATGGCGCCATTGGCGTCGCCGCTGTAGTAATAGGACTGGCCGAGGATGTTGTAGACCGCGGCATCGGGCTTGATCACGCCTTTGGCGATGCCCTCATTGATGATTTTGATGGCCTGCGCTTCCTTGCCTTCCAGGTAGGAGTAGGACACGTAGCCCGCCTCGTATTCCGCGAGGGTCGAAATCTGGCCCTTGGCGTACAGCGCGTCGAACGCGGCGGCGGCCTTTTCGTACTGCTTGGCATTGGCGTACACCAGCAGCTGCTTCGATGCGGCGCCCGGGTCGCCGGAAGCGGCTGCGGATTTCGCCACTTCATCCGCGAGACGGTCGGCATCCGCCTTCCGGCCGGATTTGTTGTACGCGTCCATCAGCATGACCGCGATGTTGGCGTCGGCGCCCTTGTCGATGGCATACGCTTTTTCCAGCTGCCCGATGGCTTCCGGATATTTGGCCAGACGGTAATAGGCGTTGCCCTTGTTCTTCAGCAGATTCAGGTCGTCGGCGACCCCGGTTTCGGTGCTGAAGCGCTCGAGATAGCTGACGGCCTCCTCGTAGCGCTTCTCGGCGACCAGCATCTGGCCGAGGGTGAGCATCAGCGCGTAATGGGTGTTGTTG
>CAZRXZ010000248.1:0-2603 GCA_964604095.1 uncultured Arenimonas sp.
TCGATCTCGGCGGTGCCCAGGCGGTGGCCGGACACGTTCAGCACGTCGTCCACGCGGCCGGTGATCCAGTAATAGCCGTCGGCGTCGCGGCGCGCGCCGTCGCCGGTGAAGTAGCTGCCGGGATAGGTGCTGAAGTAGGTCTCGAAGAAACGGGCGTGGTCGCCGTACACGCTGCGCATCTGGCCCGGCCAGGAATCGCGCAGCACCAGATTGCCCTCGCCGGCGCCCTGGATCTCGTTGCCTTCGGCATCCACCAGGGCCGGCTGCACGCCGAACAGCGGCAGCGTGGCCGAGCCGGGCTTGAGCGCGGTGGCGGCCGGCAACGGCGCGATCAGCATGCCGCCGGTCTCGGTCTGCCACCAGGTATCCACCACCGGGCAACGGCCTTCGCCGACCACGCGGTGGTACCAGGTCCAGGCTTCGGGATTGATCGGCTCGCCGACCGTGCCGAGCAGGCGCAGCGATTTGCGCGAGGCGGCCTGCACCGGCGCCTCGCCCTCGCGCATCAGCGCGCGGATGGCGGTCGGCGCGGTGTAGAAGATGCTGACGTTATGCTTGTCGACCACCCGCCAGAAGCGCGAGAAATCCGGGTAGTTCGGCACGCCTTCGAACATCAAGGTGGTGGCGCCGTTGCACAGCGGGCCGTACACGCCGTAGCTGTGGCCGGTGATCCAGCCGACGTCGGCGGTGCACCAGTACACGTCGTCCGCGCGCAGGTCGAACACCGCTTCGTGGGTGAACGCGGCGTGCAGCAGGTAGCCGGCGCTGGTGTGCAGCACGCCCTTGGGCTTGCCGGTGGAGCCGGAGGTGTACAGGATGAACAGCGGATCCTCGGCGTTCATCGGCGCCGCGGCGTGCGTGGCCGGCTGGCCGTCCACCACCACGTCGTACCAGCGGTCGCGCGGCATCTGCATCGGCGGCGCGTCCGGGCCGTGGCGCACCACCAGCACGGTCTCCACCGTATGCGTGCCTTTCTGCTTGAGCGCGTCGTCCACCTGCGCCTTCAGCGGCAGCCAACGGCCGCCGCGCTGGCCGGCCGAGGCGGTGATCACCAGCTTGGAGCCGCAGTCGGCGATGCGCGAGGCGATGGCGTCCGGCGAGAAGCCGGCGAACACCACCGAGTGCATGGCGCCGATGCGGGCGCAGGCCAGCATCGCCACCGCCGCCTCGGGGATCATCGGCAGGTAGATGGTGACGCGGTCGCCCTTGACCACGCCCAGGCGCTCCAGCGCGTTGGCCAGCTTGCAGACGCGGGCGTGCAGTTCGCGGTAGCTGATGGCCTCGGACGGGGTGTACGGATCGTCGGATTCCCACAGGATGGCGGTCTTGTCGCCGCGTTCGGCCAGGTGCCGGTCCAGGCAGTTGACCGCCACGTTCAGCTCGCCGTCCGGGAACCAGCGGATGCGGAAGTCCTCTTTCGCGAAGCTGACGTCCTTGACCACCGTGAACGGCGTATCCCACTGCAACCGGGCCGCCTGCTCGCGCCAGAAGCCCTCGGCATCGGTTTCGGCCCGGGCGCGCAGGCGCGCCACGGCATCGGCATCATAGGCGGAACGGGCGGCGAACTCGGCCGGCACGGGGAACAGTTCGGTCATCGGAAACGCTCTCACGCGGTCATACAAGGCCCTAGTGTATGGTATCGGTTCCCCGTGCGAAACCGCCCCCGCCATGCCCGAATTGCCCGAAGTCGAAACCACCCGCCGCGGCCTGTCGCCGCATGTCCTCGGCAAGCGCATCACCGGCGTGGTGCTGCGCCGCGACCGCCTGCGCTGGCCGATTCCGTTCGAGATCGTGGAACGCCTGCCCGGCCAGACCATCCTGGACATCGAACGCCGCGCCAAATACCTGCTGATGCACACCGCCGCCGGCAGCGCGCTCTGGCATCTGGGCATGTCCGGCAGCATGCGGGTGCTGAAGGCCGGCACCCCGGCCGGCACGCACGACCACGTCGACATCGAGCTCAGCGGCAAGCGCATCATCCGCTTCACCGACCCGCGCCGCTTCGGCTGCCTGCTCTGGCAACCGCTGGGCGAAACCCATCCGCTGCTGCAGAAGCTCGGCCCGGAGCCGCTGTCGCCGGAGTTCACCGGCGAGTACCTGTACCGCAAGAGCCGCGGCAAGACCGCGCCGGTCAAATCCTTCCTGATGGACCAGGCCGTGGTGGTGGGCGTGGGCAACATCTACGCCGCCGAAAGCCTGTTCCGCGCCGGCATCTCGCCGCTGCGCGAGGCCGGCTCGCTGAGCAAGGCGCGCTACGAAAAACTGGCCGAGGCGGTGAAGGCCATCCTGGCCTACGCCATCGAACGCGGCGGCACCACGCTGCGCGATTTCCTCAGCCCCGATTCCGAGCCCGGCTACTTCGAGCAGGAGCTGGACGTGTACGGCCGCGAGGGCGAGCCCTGCAAGAAATGCGGCCGGCCGCTGCGCGAGTCGCGCCTGAACAACCGCGCCGGGGCGTGGTGCGGGCATTGCCAGACCTGACACATAGGGGACGTTCAAAGTAAAAAGCGTAGATGAATACATTATTCTTGCTGACTAAAAATATGAATTTCCAAGAACTTTTCTTATTGAATAACTTTTTAATTAATTTCAATTAATTATGT
>CAZRXZ010000249.1:0-2603 GCA_964604095.1 uncultured Arenimonas sp.
GACTGGAGGCCGGATTCAGCGGCGACGGCGGCGAGGTGATCGCACAGTGGCGGGAGCGGATGCCGAACAGCGCGCTGGCCCATGAGGCGGCGGCCGTGCGTCATGAGGCCAAAGGCGACCTGGATGCGGCGGCGGCGGCGGCGGATGCCGCGTTGGCGATCCGCGAATCGTTGCCTTTGGCCCAGTTCGTCAAGCTGCGCCAGGAAATCCGCCTCGATCCGGAGGCCGCTTTGGCGCGCATCCAGGCTCTGGCGCAGGTCGCGCGGTCGGCGGAGGCCGAGCGTATGGTATTGGCTTGGACCGGGTTGATCATGGACCGCCTGGGTCGGTTCGATGAGGCGGCGGCATCGTTCGGGCGCATGGCCGAGCATGTATTGCCGGCCAAGACCCTGCCGACGCCGTATCCGGGCGGCGAGGTACCCGAGGCCGGTGTGGAAGGCCGCTTGCTGTGGGCGCCGACCGGGCTTCGTGTGGAGCGCGTGTTCAATGCCCTGGGCCTCGTGCTCGGCAATCGCCTGCTGGTGGACCGGAACCAGCCGAGTCCGGCGCGCGAGGACGGATTCGGCGCATTCCGTCATGCGCCGGGAGACGAACGTGCCGGTTCGGCGGTCGCGTGGCGGGCGGGTATCCAGGCGCTTGGCCTACAACCGGCCGAGGCGGTGGACTGGCTTCCGCAGTGGGATGGCTATACCGCGACGGCGCTGGCCGGCACCGAGCTGACTGCCGTGGTTATCGATCCGCGCGATGCTTTACTGAATTGGCTGGTGTTCGGCAGCGCGCAGGCTTATGTGTTCCATCCCAAGCCGGTGCAATCCGCCAAATGGCTGGCCGCGTGCTATCACGCCGTCGCGGATACGCGCGAAAACGGTCCGCAGGCCGTGCATGTGGTCAAGGCCGACGCGCTCGATGACGATGCCGCTTCCGTGGCGGCCGAACTGCAGCGCGCGCTGGCTTTGGATTCGATGCCCGATGCGGCGGTACTCGGTACGCCGATCATGGCGCTCGGCGGCATGCCGAACCAGTTCCCGGCCGGGCATTGGCGCCATTACAAGGATGCGTTCGCCGAGGCGTTCGCGGTGCTGGCGCCGGCGGCGGTGCGCCTGGGCTATCCGGCCGATTAACCCGGCGGCAGGAAAAGCAGCAGGCCGACGCCGAGGGCGATCCGGTACAGGGCGAATCCGGTGAAGCGGTGGCTGGCGATGTAGCCCAGCAGCCAGCGCACGGTGGCGAAGCCGGTGACGGTGGCGGCGGCGAACGCCACCGCCAAGGCCGCCCAGTTCTCGCTCGATGCCGATCCGTCCTGCAGCGATTCCAGCAGCGCGTAGGCGCTGGCCGCGAACATGGTCGGGATGCCGACCAGGAACGCGAATTCGGCTGCGGCCGGTTTGCGGTTCAGGCCCAGCAGCATGGCTACGAAAATCGCCGCGGCCGAGCGCGAGGTGCCCGGGAACACCCCGGCCAGTACCTGCGCCAGGCCGACCGCGACCGCCACCTTCCATGTCACTTCCGCCACCGCCGGGCCGCGCTCGGCCACGCGCTCCACCGCCAGCATGGCGATGCCGCCGAGGATCAGCGCCCAGGCCACCGGGCTGACGGTTTCCGGCAGCTCCCAGCCCAGCCAGCGCACCGGCAGGCCGACCGTCGCGGTGACCAGGAACGCGGCCAGGATCTTCAGCAGGAAATCCCGTTGCGTCGGCTGCCGCCAGTCCTTGGCCATGGCCAGCAGACGGGCCCGATACACCAAGGTGATGGCCAGGATGGCGCCGGCCTGGATGGCGATGTTGAACAGGTCGGACTTGGGCCCCAGCCAATGCTGGGCGATCAGCAGGTGGCCGGTGCTGGAGATGGGCAGGAATTCGGTGATGCCTTCGAGGATGCCCAGGATCAGGGCGTTGAGCAGATCGTGCATGGGAGTCCGGACGGGTCGTTTGCTCCATTATAGGCGCAGGCCCGCCGGCGGCGGCTGGCCGTCATGCGCCGGTAACCGAATTGCCCCAGACTAAGAAAAATTCTGGTTGGCAGGCGTCGCCGCCCGCTCTAGACTGGTCCCACGTCATGGCGCGATCTCCGGATCCAGGCTAAGGATGGCCACCATGACGTACTTCTTCCCCGGCTACCGCCCTTGTCCGCCTCGGCACCCCCTCATGCGCAGCCCGCGAAACAACACCGTCGCCAACCGCCTACTGGTCCTTGTCCTGGCCCTGCTGGCCGGTGTGGTGTATCTGCTGTATCGGCTGAAGGCCCGCGCGCGGACCTGAAGCCGCCCCTTCCCGGTGCATTATTCCGAAACGCACCTATTTGGTGCTTTTTCCCCATCGCGATGTTTCGTTCGGGCAAATAAAATCAAAAACTTAGCCGATCAGAAAAGTTGGCACGCTTCTTGCATGTAAACAGGTACCTTCCACTGCCTGTGAGCTTTTACATGTCTTACGAAAACGTCCTGAAACTGATCAAAGACCACGCCATCGAATTCGTCGACCTGCGTTTCGCCGACATGCGCGGCGTGCAGCACCACGTCACGTTCCCGGTGTCGATCGTGGAGCCGGCCCTGTTCGAGGACGGCAAGATGTTCGACGGCTCCTCGATCGCCGGCTGGAAAGGCA
>CAZRXZ010000250.1:0-2601 GCA_964604095.1 uncultured Arenimonas sp.
TGAAGACCAAGGAGCTGCTCGGCCTGGTGGCCTCGATGGTGCTGCGCTGCGACGACTGCATCAGCTACCACATCGCCCAATGCAAGGAAGCCGGCGTCGAGCGCGACGAGTTCTTCGAGGCGTTTTCGGTGGCTTTGGTGGTCGGCGGCTCCATCGTCATCCCGCATCTGCGCCGGGGCGTCGATTTCCTCGACCAGCTGGAAGGCCAGGGCATCCACGCCGCGGTTCCCGAGCACACGCACGATTGATTCCGATGCGCGCGGCTTGGCCGCAATTGCGCGCGGTTTAGCCGCCGTTGGGGCGGAGAACCCGCGGGATGAGGTATAATAATGCCCCTCATCCGCTGAATATTGGTGAATACACATGTCGCAGACGATCGCTGTCATCCGGGGCGATGGCATTGGCCCGGAAATCATGGACGCCACCCTCGAGGTGCTGAACGCCCTCAACGTCGGCCTGACGTACGACTTCGTCGACGCCGGCCTGAGCGCCTATGAGAAGACCGGCGAACTGCTGCCGGAAGCGACCCTGGCCGCGATCGCCCAGCACAAGGTGGCGCTGAAGAGCCCGCTGACCACCCCGGTCGGCGAGGGCTTCGCCTCGATCAACGTGGCCCTGCGCCGCAAGTTCGACCTGTACGCCAACGTGCGTCCGGCCATCAGCTTCCCGAACACCAAGTCGCGCTACAGCAACATCGACCTGATCACCGTGCGCGAGAACACCGAAGGCGCCTACATCGGCGAAGGCCAGAGCCTGTCGGAAGACGGCGAGACCGCGCTGCTGACCCAGAAGATCACCCGCAAGGGCTCGGAGCGCATCGTGCGCTACGCCTTCGACATGGCCCGCGCCATCGGCCGCAAGAAGGTCACCATCGTGCACAAGGCCAACATCCTGAAATCGACCTCGGGCCTGTTCCTGAAGGTGGCCCGCGAAGTGGCCGCCCAGTATCCGGACATCGAGTGCAACGAGATGATCGTGGACAACACCTGCATGCAGCTGGTGATGCGCCCCGAGCAGTTCGACGTGATCGTGACCACCAACCTGTTCGGCGACATCATCTCCGACCTGTGCGCCGGCCTGGTCGGCGGCCTGGGCCTGGCTCCGGGCGCCAACATCGGCAAGGACTGCGCCATTTTCGAAGCCGTGCACGGCTCGGCCCCGGACATCGCCGGCAAGGGCATCGCCAACCCCTGCGCGCTGCTGCTGGGCGCGGTGCAGATGCTGGAGCACATCGGTCAGGTGGACGCCGCCAAGCGCCTGAAGCAGGCCATCGTCGACACCATGAACGACAAGGACAGCCTGACCCCCGACCTGGGCGGCACCGGCTCGACCCAGACCTTCGCGCAGGCCATCATCAAGCACATCAAGGCGTAAGGTTTCTTCCGCCGGAAACGAAAAAAGCGCGCTTCGGCGCGCTTTTTTCATGGGCCCGACGCCGGCTCAGGCGATGTGGCGCAATACCGACAGCCCGCTCTTGCCGGGTTGATAGGCCGCCTTGAGCGCATCGAACACGTAATCGCCGGCCGCTTGGCAGGCGTCCGGCAGGGATTTCTTCAAGGCCAGATTGGCCGCGATGGCCGAGGACAGCGTGCAGCCGGTGCCGTGCCCGGACACCTTCAGGCGCGGGTGTTCGAATTCATACAGCGCTTTCCCGGTATCGAGCCGGTCGATCACGGTCTTGCCGCGCAGGTGCCCGCCCTTCAGCAGCACCGCGTTGGCGCCCAGCGCCAGCAATTCAACCAATGCGCCTTCGGCTTCGTCGTCGTTGCCGATGGTGTGGTCGAGCAGCAGCGCGGCTTCGTCGATGTTCGGGGTGATGACCGTGGCCAGCGGCAGCAGGCGCTCGACCAAACGCCGGATGGCGCGGGTTTCCAACAGGGTGTGGCCGGAGCTGGACACCATCACCGGATCGAGCACCACATGCTTCGGCTTGTAGGTTTCCAGCGCGTCGGCCACGGCATCGACCACCTTGGCGTTGGCCAGCATGCCGATCTTGACCGCGCGCACGTCGAAATCGCCGAACAGCGAGTCCAGCTGCGTTTTCAGGAAGGCCACCGGCGGCACATGCACCGCCTGCACGCCGCGGGTGTTCTGCGCGGTCAGCGCGGCGATGGCCGACAGCCCGTGCACGCCGTGCGCGGCGAAGGTCTTCAGGTCGGCCTGGATGCCGGCGCCGCCGCCGGAATCGGAACCGGCGATGGTCAGCACCGAGGGCGCGCGCGCCATGGCTTACAGCACCTCGGAGGCGTAATCGGCCAGGCGCGAGCGTTCGCCGCGGCGCAGGGTGATGTGCGCCGAATGCGCCCAGTTCTTGAAGCGGTCCACGGCGTAGGTCAGGCCGGAGGTGGTCTCGGTCAGGTACGGCGTGTCGATCTGCTCGACGTTGCCCATGCAGATGATCTTGGTGCCCGGGCCGGCGCGGGTGATCAGCGTCTTCATCTGCTTGGGCGTCAGGTTCTGCGCCTCGTCCACGATCAGCCAGCGGGTCAGGAAGGTGCGGCCGCGCATGAAGTTCATGGCGCGGATCTTGATGCGCGAGGCCAGCAGGTCGTTGGTGGCGCCGCGGCCCCAGGAGTTGTGGTCGTGGGTGCTGGTCAGCAC
>CAZRXZ010000251.1:0-2601 GCA_964604095.1 uncultured Arenimonas sp.
TGCAGGTTGTTGCGCACGCGCAGCAGCAGCTCGGGGATATCGAGCGGCTTCACGATGTAGTCGTTGGCGCCGAGCTGGAGGCCGCGCCGACGGTCTTCGACCCGACTGAGCGCGGAGGCGATGATCACCGGGCAGGCGGCGCGGTCGCGCTCGGCCAGGCGCTCGAGGATCTCGAAGCCGTTCGGGGCAGGCATGTCCAGGTCCAGCACCAGCAGGTCCCAGCGGTTGCCTTCCAACCACTGCAGGCCTTCGCGGGAGCCGCTGAAGGCCTGCACGTCCTTCAGGCCGAAGGCCTTCAGGCTGGAAACCAGCAGGCGCAGGTTGGCCGGCATGTCGTCGATCACCACCACGGTGGCGGAATGCAGTTCATTGTCGAGCATCGTGCTGTCCTTTGTTCAGGATGGCGCTGACCAGGCCGCGCAGTTCATCGATATCCACGGGCTTGGCCAGCAGCCCCTGGCAATGCATGTCCAGCACGCGCTCGGCTTCGGCGGCGGCGCTGAGCACCACCACCGGCAGGTTGCGGGTATGCACGTGCAGGCGCAACTGGTGCAATACGCCCTCGCCGTTCAATCCCGGCAGGTTGAAATCCAGCAACACCAAGGCCGGCGGCGTGGCCAGGATGCGCTCGAGCGCGACACGGCCGTCGGACACCATGTGCACCTCCGCGATGTCGGCCAAGGCCTTGCCGACCAGGAACTGGCTGGCCGGGTCGTCTTCGACATAGAACACGCTCGGCAACGCGTCGGAGGCCGCATCCTCGAGGACGCCGCCGTCCGGGCCGATCAGCGGCAGCTCGATCCAGAAGCTGCTGCCGATGCCGGGCTCGCTGTGCACGCCCATCCGGCCGCGCATCAGGTGCGCGAACTCGCGGCACAGCGACAGGCCGATGCCGGTGCCCAGGATGGCGGTGTTCTCGCGCCCCAGGCGCTGGAACGGCTGGAACAGCTGGCCCTGCAGTTCGCGCGGGATGCCGAGGCCGGTATCCTCCACGATCAGCCGGACATGGCCGGTTCCGGCCTGGAAGCTGAGCGTGACCTGGCCGTCGGGCGTGTTGTATTTGATGGCGTTCGACACCAGGTTGAGCAGCACCTGGCGCAGGCGGCGCGGGTCGGCCAACACCTGGCAGTCGGCCGCCGGCAGATCCAGGTTGAAGGTCAGCCCCTTCTCCTCGACCTGCATCCGCACCAGCTCGGCGCAATCCTGCATCACCCCGCGGACATCGACCGGCACCAACTCGACCCGGGGCGCGTCGGCCTGCAGGCTGGACCAATCCAGGATATCGCCGACCAACTGGTTCAGATGCCGGCTGGCCGAGAGGATCTCGTCGAGATAATCGTGCTCATCGGCCTCCGCGCCTTTCGGCTTCTGCAGGCGCATCAGCTGGGCGAAGCCCTGGATGGAATTCAGCGGGGTGCGCAGCTCGTGCGTCATGCTGGAGATGAAGCGCGACTTGGCCTTGCTGGCGGTTTCGGCCTCGATGCTGGCCTTGCGCAGCTCGTCCTCGGTGCGCTTGAGTTCGTCGATGTTCAGATGCGTGCCGGCGATCAGCAGGGCACGCCCGGTGCGCGGGTCGCGTTCCAGCACCCGGCCGCGGCTGAGCAGCCAATGGTAGCGGCCCTCGCCGTCGGCGAAGCGGAACTCGCTGGCGTACTGGTCGCTCGGGCCGTCGATGGCCGGCTGTTTGGCCGCGAGCGCGCGGTCCAGGTCGTCGGGATGCACATGCGCGCGGAACTCGGACTCCGACACGCAGTCGCCGCTGAGCCCGTAATGCGCGGCCAGGCGGCCGCGGACCTTGACCGTATTGCGCCTGAGATCCTGCTCCCACAGGCTTTCGGTGGCGCCTTCGAGCACCACTTCGAGGCGTTGCAGGGCGTCGTTGCGGCCGGACTCGCTGCGTTCCAACTGCCGCCCCATGGCGCTGGCGCCGGCCGCCATGTCGTCGACTTCGGCGATTTCCGAGTTGACCCGCGCAGGACGCCAATCGCCGCCGCCGATGCGCTTCAGCATTTCCGACACGCCGGCCATCGGCTGCTGCAACCGCGCGCTCAGCTGCCGCGCGCGGAACCACATGTAGCTGAAGAACACCAGGTAGAACAGGGCCAGACCGACGATCAGCAGATAGCCGATGTTCTTGTACTGGCCGGCCAACTGGTTGGTCTTGCGGAAGATGTCCTCTTCGGCGACCACGGTCATCAGCCGCCAGCCGGTCTGGTCGATGGTCATCCAGGCCACCAGGTGCGGCTTGCCGCCGAGCGGGAGCTCGGCGATGCCGGCCGGACTGCCCTGCATGGCGCGCGCCAGCTGCTGGGTGTCCTTGCGCTTGCCGAGGTTGAAATCCGACGGCTTGTACAGCTCCTTGCTGATGGCTTCGTTGTAGGTGAAATCGGTGAGTTCGGTCAGCCCGAAATCGGCCTCGCCGGCCTTGGGCAAGGCCATGATGTTGAGTTCGCGGCTGACCAGCACGGCATAGCCGTTCCAAGGCACCTCCAGGTTGCTGATCTCGTCCAGGATGGTGCCGACCGTGATGTCCAGCCCGACCACGCCCTCCAGGAAGTCGCGGCGGTAGACCGGCGCGATCGCGGACATCATCCAGCCCTG
>CAZRXZ010000252.1:0-2584 GCA_964604095.1 uncultured Arenimonas sp.
GGTTCCTGGCCATCGGTTCGGCGGCCAGCTCGGGCAGGATGTCGTCGCCGCCGGCCAGGCGGACCAGCTCGGCGACCCACTGGATGCCGGAAATCAGCGGCTCGTCCCACTCCTCGAAATAGACCCGCGGCCGACGCGGCAGCCGCGCGGCTTGTTCGGCCAGCGCATCCAGCCCCGCGCGCAGCGAGCCGGCGTAGGCCGCGGCTTTTTCCGGCACGCCGACCAAGGCGCCCAGGCGCAGGACGTACTCGAGGATGCCCTCGACGCTGCGGTGGTTGCTGATCCAGACCTCCACGCCCTGCTTGATCAGGGCGGCGGCGATGTCGGCCTGGATGTCGGAGAAGCCGACCACGAAATCCGGCTTGAGCGCCAGGATCTCGTCGATCCTGGCGCTGGTGAAGGCGCTGACTTTCGGTTTTTCGCGGCGCGCGGCGGGCGGCCGCACGGTGAAGCCGGAGATGCCGACGATGCGGTCCTGCTCGCCCAAGGCGTACAGCACCTCGGTCGGCTCTTCGGTCAGGCAGACGATCCGGCGCGGACCGCTCATGGATACAGCATCACCTGCGTCCAGGCGCCGCCGGCGCGCTCGTAGCACTGGCGCTCGTGCAGGCGGAACTGCGCGCCGTACCAGAACTCGATGCGCTCGGGCACCACCCGGAAGCCCGACCAATGCGGCGGGCGCGGCACGTCCTGGCCTTCGTAGCGTTTCTCGACCTCGGCCACGCGCTCGTCGAACAGTTCGCGCGACGCCAGCGGCTGCGACTGCAACGACGCCCAGGCGCCGATCTGGCTGCCGCGCGGGCGGCTGGCGAAATAGGCGTCGGCCTCGGCGGCCGACACCGGCTCGACCGTACCCTCGATCTTGACCTGCACGCCCTCGCGCAGGTGCTTCCAATGGAACAGCAGCGCCGCCTGCGGATTGGCGGCCAGCTGGCGGCCCTTGCGCGAGCCGAAATTGGTGTAGAACACGAAGCCGTGCGGGTCGAAGGCCTTCAACAGTACGGTGCGCGCGGCCGGACGGCCGTCGCGGCCGACGGTGGCCACGGTCATCGCGCTCGGCTCGGGGTCCGGGCTGCGCTTGGCCTCCTCGAACAGGTCGGCGAAGGTGTTCAGGGCGTTTTGATACAGGGCGTCGGTCATCGGGTCCTCCTCGGTTGCCGTCATTGTCGCCGACCCGGCGGCCAGCCGGTGTGATTTGGGTCAATCGGCACCACGCTCAGGCGTCGGCATAGGTCTCGCGGTAGCTGGGGTAATTCGGACGCCAGCCGGCGGCGCGCAACCGGGCGTTGCACACCCGTCGGCCGCGGACCGGCACGCCGGTATCGGGCAGCGGCGCCAGGCCGTGGCGGGCGCGGATCCAGTTGGCCACCTCGCGCTGGCGCGCCGGCTCGTCATCGCTGGCGATCCAGACCGGCGCATCGCCCGGCGCATCGAGCAGATGCGCGGCGGCGGCGGCGGCGTCGTCGATATGGATGCGGTTGCTCCAGACATCGGCCACGCCTTCGCCCAGCAGGGCCCGGTTGACCAACATGCGCCGTCCCGGACCGGCGATGCCGCTCAGGCGCAGCACGCGGTTCTCCGGACGCTGAAGGCAATGCGCTTCGGCTTCCAGCAGAATGCGGCCGTTGAAGGCCTGCGCGGCGGCGATGCTGTCCTCGTCCACCCATTCGCCGGCATCCTGCGCGTACACCGCGGTGGAGCTGACCAGCAGTACGCGCCGCGGCTGCAGCACGCGCATGGCGCGCGCCAGGCCGTCGACGTACAGGCGGCGGTAGGCGGCCTCGTCGCGGGCGTCGGGCGTGGCGCAGAACACCAACCAATCGGGTTGCGGCGGCAGGCGCCGCAGATCGGCTTCGGACTGCAGATCGCCGTACGCCGCCCGCACTCCGGCCGGCATCGGCAGGGCACGGCGCCGGAGCGCGGTCACGGCATCGCCCGCGGTGGCCCGCAAGGCCGCCAGCCGCATGCCGAAATCGCCGGCGCCGATGATCGCGATGTCCATGATTGTCCTGCCTGCATTCCGCGCGTGTCGGCGCAATGGTAGCATTGCCGAATGAGCGCCAACGCCAACCTGATCCTGATCGGCCCGATGGGCGCGGGCAAAACCACGCACGGCAAATGGCTGGCGCGCCAGCTCGGGCGGCGTTTCGTCGACCTGGACGCCCACATCGAACACCACACCGGCACCAGCATCAGCCACATCTTCGACCTGGAAGGCGAAGCCGGCTTCCGCCGGCGCGAGGCGGAAGCCCTGGCCGAAGTGCTGCAAGCCGACGGCTTGGTGCTGGCCACCGGCGGGGGCACCGTGCTGTCGGAGGCCAACCGCGCGCTGATGAAGGCGCGCGGAACCGTCATCCACCTGCACCTGCCGCCCGAACAGCAGCTGCAGCGCCTGTCCGGCGACCGCAAGCGGCCGCTGCTGCAATGCGCCGACCGCGCCGGCCGGCTGCAGCAGCTCTCGGAAGTCCGCACCCCGCTGTACCGCGCCTGCGCCGACATCCACATCGACCTGAGCCGGATGCCGATGTCGAAGGTGCGCCAGCATCTGCTCGAATGCCTGAACCAGCGCGCCACCGGCGCGGAA
>CAZRXZ010000253.1:0-2550 GCA_964604095.1 uncultured Arenimonas sp.
GGAAGGATTGGCTGCTGCGCAGCAAGCCGAACACCGCCGCCAGCGAATTCAGCCAGACGAACGCCACCGACAATCCGGAGGCTTCGCGCGTGTGCGCCCAGGCCATGGCCAGCAGCAACGGGGTCAGGAAAATCGCGCCGCCGGTCCCGGTGATGCCGGACAGGCCGCCGATCAGCGCGCCGGCCAGAACCGCCGCCGGCCACGGCACCGGCCGGCTTGCCGCGGTTTCGCCGGAATCGGCGATGCGTTCGCCGCTGCGCCAGGCGGCTACGGATGCGGCCGCCAGCAGGCCGCCCAGCAGCATGCCGTAGGTTTCTTTCGGTACCTGCCATTGCGCCGCCAGATAGGCCGTCGGCACGGAGGCGCTGACGAACGGCAGCACCTTGCGCCAGGGCACCAGCCCGGCCCGGTGGAAACGCAGCAGGCCGATGCCGCCGACCAGGATGTTGAGCGCGAGCGCGGTCGGCCGCATCTGTTCCGGCGCGAAGCCGAGCAGGGCCATGGCCGCCAGATAGCCGCTGGCGCCGGCATGGCCGACAGAGGAGTACAGCACCGCCACGGCGAAGAACAGGGCGGAAAGAAGGAGGGGCTGCGGATCCATGAAGGCGGTGTCAAGGGTTTCGGCCATGTTACGCCAAAGCCTGCGCGTCTTGGCCCGGAACCGCGGCCGATTTGGTAAAATGGCGTTTTAAACGACCACCGGGAGTCTGCAATGACCATCAAAGTCGCCATCAATGGCTATGGCCGCATCGGCCGCAACGTGCTGCGCGCGCTCTACGAGTCCGGCCGCACCAACGAAATCCAGGTGGTCGCCATCAACGACTTGGGCGATGCCGAGACCAACGCGCACCTGACCCAGTACGACACCGCGCACGGCAAGTTCCCGGGCACCGTCACCGCCGAGGGCGGCGACCTGGTCGTCAACGGCGACCGCATCAAGGTCTACTCGGTGCGCAACCCGGCCGACATCCCGTGGGGCAGCCACGACGTCGACGTGGTGCTGGAATGCACCGGCCTGTTCGCCTCCAAGGCCAAGGCCTCGGCGCACCTCGCCGGCGGCGCCAAGAAAGTGATCATCTCGGCCCCGGGCGACAAGGACGTGGACGGCACCTTCGTGTACGGCGTCAACCACCACCTGCTGAAGGCCGAACACACCGTCATCTCCAACGCCTCCTGCACCACCAACTGCCTGGCGCCGCTGGCCATGGCGCTGCACGAGAAGATCGGCATCGTGCACGGCCTGATGACCACCATCCACGCCTACACCAACGACCAGGTGCTGACCGACGTCTACCACTCCGACCTGCGCCGCGCGCGCAGCGCGACCATGAGCCAGATTCCGACCAAGACCGGCGCCGCCGCCGCGGTCGGCCTGGTGCTGCCGGAACTGAACGGCAAGCTGACCGGCTTCTCGATGCGCGTGCCGACCATCAACGTCTCGGTCGTCGACCTGTCGTTCGTGGCCGCCCGCGAAACCAGCAAGGAAGAGATCGATGCGGTGCTCAAAGCCGCTTCCGAAGGCCCGCTGAAGGGCGTGCTGGGCTACAACGTCAAGCCGCTGGTGTCGATCGACTTCAACCACAACCCGAACAGCTCGGTGTACGACAGCACCCTGACCCAGGTCATGGGCGGCACGCTGGTGAAGGTCTGCTCCTGGTACGACAACGAGTGGGGCTTCTCCAACCGCATGCTCGACATGACCGTGGCGCTGATGAACGCCAAGTAACGGCTTCCGGCGTTCGCCCAGGAGGAGCCCGCCGCCGGCGGGCTTCTCCGCATCCGCCGGCCGGAGCGGCCGGATCCGACCAGGAGTTTTTGTATGAAAATCGCCTTCATCGAGAAATACAAGAACAAAATCGGGCTTCGGTTCAATTCCCCGCTGCGCAAGGGGCCGGTCCGCGACTACGTGTTCATCCACATCAACAAGACCGCCGGCACCAGCATCGTCCACATCATCGGCAAGCCGTTCCGCAAGCATCTCACCGCCAAGGAAGTCATCGCCGTCATCGGCCGCGGCAAATGGGACTCCGCGTACAAGTTCACGGTCGTGCGCAATCCCTGGGACAAGATGGTTTCCCACTACAAGCACCGGATAAAGACCCAGCCGGAGAGCATGCGCCTGCCGGGGTCGAAGGACTTCATCGGATTCGGGGATTGGCTGCGCTGCACGCTCGCCGAGCCGCGCGATCCGAGGTATTACAGCCGGCCGCAGCATTTCCTGCCACAGGTCGAGTGGCTGAAGGACGACCGCGGTGAGCTGCACATGGATATGATCATCCGTTTCGAGTCACTGGCCGAAGGCTTCCGCAAAGTCGCTGAAGACCTCGGTCTCGATGCGGAGTTGCCGCATCTGAACGATACCGTGCCGAGCAGCTACCGCGACTTCTACGACGAAGGTCTCCGAAATCTGGTCGCCGCGCATTTCCGCGCAGACATCGACCTGTTCGGATACCGGTTCTAGCCGCCGGAGCCGGTCACGGCCCGGCGCAGACGGTCGTTGACCGCCAGCCACGCCGCGCCTTGCGGTGGCCGCTCGACCACGATTTCAGC
>CAZRXZ010000254.1:0-2539 GCA_964604095.1 uncultured Arenimonas sp.
GGCAAGTGATTGAAAACAGCCACGGCACCCGGGAAGTGCTGGATCTGGAGTTTTCCAACGGCGAGCGCCGGCGTTACGAGCGCGCGGTGCAGCAGGGCCACGGCGCGGTGATGATCGCCGCCATGCCCGATCCGGACACGGTGCTGCTGATCCGGGAGTACGCCGCCGGCACCCACCGCTACGAGCTGTGCCTGCCCAAAGGCCGCATCGACCGCGGCGAGACCGCGCTTGAGGCCGCCAACCGCGAGCTGAAGGAGGAGGCCGGCTTCGGCGCCCGCTCCCTGCGCGTGCTGCGTTCGATCACCCTGGCGCCGACCTACATGAGCCACGCCATCGATCTGGTGCTGGCCGAAGACCTGTATCCCGAGCGCCTGCCCGGCGACGAGCCGGAGGAGCTGGAGGTCGTGCCCTGGCGGCTCGACCGCGTGCACGAACTGGTACTGCGCGAGGATTGCTCGGAAGGCCGCAGCCTGGCGGCCTTGCTGGTGCTGAAAGAACTGATGGCGGCGAAATGAAGGATTGGATCGAACCCTTGGAAGCCATCGCCCGCCGTGCCGGTGAGGAAATCATGGCGGTGTATGCGCAGGATTTCGAGGTCATGGCCAAAGACGATGCCTCGCCGCTGACCCAGGCCGACTTGGCCGCGCACCGCTGCATCGTGTCGCAGCTGCCGGCGCTGGACGGCGGACTGCCGATCCTGTCCGAGGAGTCGGCCGCCATCGCCTGGCCGGAGCGCCGGGCCTGGTCGCGGTATTGGCTGGTCGATCCGCTCGACGGCACCCGCGAGTTCGTGAAGAAGAACGGCGAATTCACCGTTAACATCGCCCTGATCGAGGACGGTCGTCCGGTGTTGGGCGTGGTCTATGCGCCGGCGCTGGATTGGCTGTTGCTCGGCGGTCCTGGGCTCGGCGCGTTCTGGCGCCAAGGCGGCGCCCGCGGCGAAGCGCGGGTGGCGGCGGCGCCGGAGACCCTGCGGGTGGCGGCCAGCCGGTCGCACCGCGATGAGACAACGCAGGCGTATCTCGACCGCATCGGCGCGGTCGATACCGTCGGCCTGGGTTCCTCGCTCAAGTTCTGCAAGATCGCCACCGGCGAAATCGACCTGTATCCGCGCTTCGGCCCGACCTCGGAATGGGATACCGCCGCCGCGCAGGCGGTGCTGGAAGGCGCCGGCGGCGGCGTGTTCACCCTGGACGGCCAGCCGCTGCGCTACAACGGCAAGGACTCGCTGCTCAATCCGCACTTCATCGCGGTCGGCGATCGCGGCATCGCCTGGCGGGACTGGTTGTGAGCGTCGAACTGCAGCGGTTGCTCGGCATCCTGCGCGCGCTGCGCGACCCGGACACCGGTTGCCCGTGGGACCTGGAGCAGGATTTCCGTTCGCTGGCGCCGTACGCCATCGAAGAGGCCTATGAAGTGGCCGATGCCGTCGAACGCGGCGATTTCGGCGATTTGAAGGACGAGCTCGGCGATCTGTTGCTGCAGGTGGTGTTCCACGCCCAGCTGGCGCAGGAGCGCGGCCTGTTCGCGTTCGACGACGTCGCCGCCGCCATCAACGACAAGATGGTGCGCCGGCATCCGCATGTGTTTGGCGATGTCCAGGTCGCCGATGCCGACGCGCAGACCGTTGCCTGGGAAGAGCACAAGCGCCGCGAGCGCGAGGCCGCCGGAGACGACGCCAGCGCGTTGGCCGGCATCGCGCGCGGCCTGCCGGAATGGCAACGCGCCGCCAAGCTGCAGAAGCGCGCGGCCGGCGTCGGGTTCGATTGGCCGGACGTGGAAGGCGTGTTGGCCAAACTGCAGGAGGAAATCGCGGAAGTGCGCGCCGAATTCGCCAAGGGCCGCGGCCACGCGGCGCTGGAAGACGAGGTCGGCGACATCCTGTTCGTGTGCGTGAACCTGGCGCGGCACGCCAAGGTCGATTTCGGCGCCGCCCTGCGCCGCGCCAACGCCAAGTTCGAGCGCCGTTTCCGCGCCATGGAGCGCCTGGCCGCCGAACGCGGCGGCAGTTTGCCGCAACTGGACCTGTCCGCGCAGGAAGCGCTCTGGCAACTGGCGAAACACGAGGAGGCCGCCAATGACCCGCTTTGACTCCCTGTCCGAATTCTATCCGTTCTATCTCGGCGAACACCAAAACCGCACCTGCCGGCGTCTGCATTTCGTGGGCAGCTCGCTGACCCTGGGGTGCCTGGCGGCCCTGGTGCTGACCGGCCAATGGCTCTGGTTGCCGGCCGCGTTCGTGTGCGGGTACGGCTTCGCCTGGGTCGGCCATTTCGCCTTCGAGAAGAACCGGCCGGCCACGTTCCGGCACCCGCTGTATTCCTTCGTGTCCGATTGGATCATGTACAAGGACATCCTGACCGGAAAGATCCCGTTCTGAATCCGGTTCACGCGGCAATCACTCGGCCTGGGGCATTCTTCACAAAGCTGAAGAGCGCCGTGGAGGCAATATGAAGCGCGATACCCAAGCCGGTCTGATCCTGTTGGTCGAAGACAACCGCAGCCTGTCGGAAGTCGTCGGCGAGTATTTCGAGAACAA
>CAZRXZ010000255.1:0-2530 GCA_964604095.1 uncultured Arenimonas sp.
CGCCGCCGAGGGCGTCGATCTCCTTGACCAGATGGCCTTTGCCGATGCCGCCGATGGCCGGATTGCAGCTCATCGCGCCCACGGTTTCGATGTTGTGGGTGAGCAGCAGCGTGCGCGCGCCGGTGCGCGCCGAGGCCAGGGCGGCCTCGGTGCCGGCGTGGCCGCCGCCGATCACGATCACATCGAAGGAATGGTGCGAGTGCATAGCGCGCATTTTCGCCGATTTCCGGCCAAACACCAAACCCGCGCCGGCCCGGTGTTCAGCCGCCGGCGCGGCTCAGGGCTCGTCGTCGGTCGTGGTGTCGCGCTGTGCCCGGCTCGGGCGTTCGGCTTTCGGTGCGGGCACGGTGCGGACCGGCGGCGGCATTGGCAGCGGACGCGCCTCGCGGGCCGGCATCGGCGCGCGGATGGTCGGTGGCGGCATCGGCAGGGCCTGCGGGCGCGGTGCCGGCGGCGGATCGATCAGCCCGGCGCGGCCACGCGGCGCGTCCGTGCGCGGCGGTTCGATGCGTACCGGACGTTCGCTGGCTATTGGCCGGACGCTTTCGACGGGCTCGGATACCGGGCGCTCCGGACGGGGCGGCGGCGTGCGGGTCGGCCGCTCCGGGCGTTCCTCGCGAACCGGTTGGGGTGGTGTCCAGCTCGGCCGTTCGGGACGCTCATCGCGCACAACCGGTGCTTGCGGCCGGCTGGGCCGCTCCAGCAGCTGAGGCGGCAAGGCCTCGCCGCGTCCCGCTTCGCCGGTGGGAATCGGCGGGGTCGGCAATGGCCGCTCCGGCCGTTCCGCTTCGGGAAAGCGCGGCCGCGGGGGGCGCGGCGCGGGCCGCTCGATGGCCGGTGGCCGTGGGCGATGCGGCCGGTCGATCGGCGGCGGCACCGGTGTGCCCGGTTCCGACACCGGCGGTTTCGGCGGTTTGGGCAACGTCGGCGGGCGGGGTTTCGGCGGGCGCGGCGGCGGATAGGCGCCGTACGGCGGCCACCCGTAGCCGGGCCACGTGCCGTAGCCCGGCCAGCCGAAATGCGAGCCGTAGTACGAGCCGCGGAAGTTCGGCCAATAGCCCCAGCCGTAACGCGTGTGGTAGCCGTAGCAGTAGGCGTCGCTGTACCAGCAGGAGCCGTAGGGGATGAAGTCGTCGTAGTTGTTGAACAGGAAATTGAAGCTGAAATGCACGCCGCCGCGGTAGGGCGCGTCATAGTAGCCGTCGTCGTACGGCGCGTCGTCGTCGTAATAACCGCCGTCGTCGTAGCCGTAGCCCGGTTCGCGGTAGTCGCCGTCGTCGGCGTAATACGGGTAGGTGACGCAACCGCCCAGGCCGCTCAGGCCGATCGCGCACAGCAGTGTCCGCAGTTTCATTCGCGCAGCTCCGGAAATTGACCCCATGCAGCCAGTGTAGGCGCGGGTTGTGAATCCGGCCTGAATTCACCGACAATAGCGCATCGGCACCGACGCCGCACCCGTGGAGAAACGCATGCTGCACCAGGCCTCAGGGCAATGGAAACTCGGCCTGATGCTGGCCCTGGTCACCGCCGTGTGCTGGGCTACCCTGCCGGTGGCGCTCAAACTCAGCCTGCAGGTCGTCGATCCGCTGACCCTGACCTGGTTCCGCTTCGCCTTCGCGGCCGTGATCATGCTGCTGTGGCTGGGCCGCCAGCGGCAACTGGCGCCGATCGCGGCCTTGCGCGGCAAGCACCGTCTGCTGTTGCTGGCCGCCACCGTGCTGCTGCTCGGCAACTATGTCGGCTATATCCTCGGCGTGCAGTACACCTCGCCCGGCAACGCGCAGCTGCTGATCCAGCTGGCGCCGCTGCTGATGGCGGTCGGCGGCGTGTGGGTGTTCAAGGAGCGCTTCCTGGCCGGCCAGTGGTTGGGTCTGGCGGTGATCGTACTCGGCCTGGGCCTGTTCTTCCGCGACCAGTTGTTCGGCGGCCTGGTGCGCGGCCACGCCTATCTGCTGGGCTCGGCCATCGTGGCGGTGGCCGCGGTGGCGTGGGCCGCCTATGCCCTGATCCAGAAACAGCTGCTGCTGCGCCTGAGCTCGCAGCAGGTGTTGACCGCGATCTACGTGGTATCCGCGCTGTTGCTCTGGCCGCTGGCGCATCCGTCGGCCTTGGCCAAGCTGGACGCCCTGCACTGGGGCTTGGTGCTGTTCTGCGCGCTGAACACGCTGGTGGCTTACGGCGCCTTCGCCGAAGCCTTGGAACATTGGCAGGCCTCGCGCGTGTCGGCGGTGCTGGCCACCACGCCGATGCTTTGCCTGCTGTCGGTGGCGGCGGTGCACGCGCTGTGGCCCGCGGTCATCGCGCCCGAGCATGTCAGCGCCGTCGGTTTCCTCGGCGCGGGGCTGGTGGTGCTCGGCTCCGCCATGACCAGCCTGCTCGGCCAAGGCAAACCGGAGGCCTGAGATGATCGCCCACCACGACATCCTCGCCGCCGCCGCGCGCATCGCGCCGTATGCCGTGCGCACGCCGGTGGAGTCCTCGGCCGCGCTCGACGCCCTGGCCGGCGCCACGCTGCTGTTCAAATGCGAGA
>CAZRXZ010000256.1:0-2525 GCA_964604095.1 uncultured Arenimonas sp.
GCGAACAGCACGCGCCGGTGCACCGGCTTCAGGCCGTCGCGCACGTCCGGCAGGGCGCGGCCGACGATCACGCTCATGGCGTAATCGAGGTAGCTGCGGCGCATTTCGTCTTCGAGATTGACGGGGATGACTTCTTTGGCTAAATCGGACATTCAGGCACTCGGGATTAGAGGGGTTTGGATGCCGTTTCCGGGCCGTTTCCGACGCGGAAAAACACCCCTCCGATTGTACCAGAATTCAGGCGCCGTTTAGCGTTTTTTGCCCCGATGAAACAAGGCCTTAGGGGCTTGACACGGCTCCGAAACAGGCCGCCATTTTGGCCCGGTCCGGACGCTCGATGACGCCTTTCTCGGTGACCAGGAAATCGATGCAGTCCGCCGGGGTCACGTCGAACACCGGATTGTAGACTTTGGCCGCCCGCGCGCCCACTTCGATGCCCGCGATGTGGGTCAGTTCGGTGGCGCTGCGTTGTTCGATTTCGATGTCGGCGCCCTGCGCGGTGGCCATGTCGACCGTGGTGCTGGGCGCCACCACCATCACCTTCAGGCCATGCGCCTTGGCCGCCAAGGCATGGGCGTAGGTACCGATCTTGTTGGCGACATCGCCGTTGGCGCAGATGCGGTCGGCGCCGACGATGACCGCATCCAGCCGGCCGATCCGCATCAGATAGGCCGAGGCCGAATCGACGATCAGGGTCGCCTCGATGCCGTCCTGCAGCAACTCCCAGACGGTCAGGCGCGAACCCTGCAGCCAGGGCCGGGTCTCGCTGGCGTAGACCTCGGCGATGCGGCCGGTGGCGACGCCGGCGCGGATCACGCCCAGCGCGGTGCCGAAACCGGCGGTGGCCAACGAACCGGTATTGCAGTGGGTCAGCACGCGCGCGCCCGGCGGCAGGCAGTCGGCGCCCATTCGGCCCATGGCGTGGTTTGCCGCCAAGTCTTCGTCTTGGATGGCGATGGCTTCGGCTTCGATGGCCTGACGCCAGTCGGCGCCGGCGATGCGCAAGGCGGCGGCCATGCGACGCACAGCCCAGGCCAGATTCACCGCGGTCGGACGGGCATGCGCCAGCGCATGCAGAGGCGCTGCGATGCGCGTCAAGGCCTCGGCGCCATCGGCGGCCGACACCGCCCGGGCAGCCAACACCACGCCGTACGCGCCGGCGATGCCGATGGCCGGCGCACCGCGCACGGCCAAGGTCTGGATGGCTTCGACCACCTGCATGTAGTCGCGGCAATCCAGGTATTCCTGCCGGTGCGGCAACACGCGCTGGTCGAGCACGCGCAGGCTGTCGCCGTTCCAGAGCAAGGGGCGGACGCGGTCGTATCGGCTGAAATCCATGGTATCGTTCCTGTGCATGCGCCATTTTACCCAATTCATGGCCGGCCCATATGGCTGAATCCCGCGTCTCCGCGTCCGCCGCCGCAGGCCAGGTCGAGCTCCTGTTGCACGGCGCCTGCGTGAAAGCCGGCGCCTATGCCCTCGCCCACCGCATCATCGGCGCCCTGCCCTTGGCCAAACCGTTCCTGGCCCCGCCCTTGCGCAAGAACCTGAGCGGCAACACGCCGGCCAAGATCCAGGCGCGGCTGATCCGTGACATCTACCGGCGCTACGGCCTGAAGCCGGCCAATTGGGAAATCGCCGCGATTCTCGCCGTGGCCGACGCCGGCACGCCGCGCTTGCTGGACGGTGCCGCGATCGAGCGGCGTCTGCGCCGCAGCCTGGGCGAAACCGCCAGCCGCTGGCTGATGCGCCTGGCCCCGTTGGCGTACTGGGCGCCGGAACTGCTCGCCGAAGTGGCGCGCACCTGGGCCATCGGGCGCTACGCCGACAGCGTCGGCCGCGTGCGTAAGCTGGGCTCGGACTGGTTGCCGGCGCCGTTGGCCAAGAACCTGAAACTGCCGGCCGGCCTGCTGTGGAACTGGTCGGAAGAAGCCTTCGAACTGGCCTTGCCGGCGCTGAAACGCCTGCAGGCGGCCGGCAAACGGCTCAAGCGCGGCTGAAATCGAACGCGGCGACCTCGGCGAACGCCGGCGCGCCGCTCAGGCACATCAACAGGCGGTCCATGCCCAAGGCCACGCCGGCGCAATCCGGCATGTCCGGCAAGGCCGCCAGCAAGCGCACGTCGATCGGCGGCAAGACCGAATCGCCGCGCGCGCGCCGGCGCGCCAGGTCGGCCTCGAAACGCACGCGCTGCTCGCCGGCGTCGTTGAGCTCGTGGTAGCCGTTGGCCAGCTCCACCCCGCCCACATACAGCTCGAAGCGCTCGGCCACCGGAACGGCGTCTCGGCGGACACGCGCCAAGGCACATTGCGAAGCGGGAAAATCGTAAATCACGGTCAAGCGGTCGGCCGGCATCGTCGGTTCGATGGCGTGGGTCAGCAGCAGGTCGAGCAGGTCGTCGCGCGTCAAGCCATCGCTGTCGATATGCGCGTGCTCGGCGACGCTGGCCGACAGCCGCGCCAACGGCGCGGTCAACGGATCGATGCCGAGCTGGCGTTGGAACAGTTCACGGTAGCTGAAGCGCG
>CAZRXZ010000257.1:0-2519 GCA_964604095.1 uncultured Arenimonas sp.
TGGGTGCCGATGGTGCCGCAATCGAACTGCGCGAAGGCGATGAGATGGTCTACCGTGCTGTATCCGGAATCGCCGCCGACAATCTGGGGTTGCGGATTCCTGTCCACAGCAGTCTTTCCGGCCTTTCCACCTTGTCCGGCGAAGTCAAGATCTGCGTCGATTCGGAGAATGACGATCGCGTCGACAAGGATGCCTGCCGGAAGCTGGGGCTTCGTTCAATGCTTGTGGTTCCGCTTCGATTCGAAGACGTCAACGTGGGCGTTCTGAAGGCGATGTCGGGTCATCCGGATTATTTCACCCCGGAGCACCGGAAGTTGCTGCAGCTGCTTACTGAATTGATCGCGGCATCCATGTATTTCGGCACGCGCCTGAGTAGCGAGGAGCTGCTGCATCGGGCTACGCATGACGCCATGACCGGATTGGCCAACCGCGCCCTGTTCATGGACCGGCTGAGGGCCTTGACCCACCAGTACCAGCGCAACCCTGTGCCGTTCGGGGTGCTGATGGCGGACATCAATGGCCTGAAGAAAGTCAACGACACCCTCGGGCACCGTGCCGGCGATGCGCTGATAATCGAGTTTTCGCGGCGGCTGGCCAAGAGCGCGCGCTCCACCGATCTGGTGGCGCGTCTTGGCGGCGACGAGTTCGCCGTGCTCCTCGCGCCGCTGGACGACACAGCCGGTCTGCGGGTGGTGGAGGACCGGGTCATGGCCGCGCTCGCGGGGAACATGGAGTTTGATGGCCGGGACCTGCCGATCAGCGGCAGCATCGGGGTGGCGTTATGCCCTACCGACGGGCAGGACATGCGGGAATTGACCGATCTGGCGGACGCCCGCATGTACCGGCACAAGCGGGAGCACTATCAGCGTCAGCCAGTCTGAATCGGCGGTTGGACTTCACAGTTCGCGCAGGGTCTGCATCGGCGGCGTCTCGGTGACCTTGCGCGTGGCCCACAGGCCCGCCAGCAAGGCTAATGCGGTGCCGCCCAGCGTGCCATACAGCAGGAACGCGGCATCGAATTCCCAGGGCAGGTCGAACACCTCGGTGGTGATCAGGCCGGTGATGACCCCGGCCGCCACCGAGGCGACCAGACCCGCCAGCAGACCCAAGCTGCCGAACTCGGTGGCCTGCGCCAAGCGCAGCTGCCGGCGCGAGGCGCCCAGCACCCGCATCACCCCGGCCTCCTGCAGGCGTTCGTCCTGCGAAGCCTGCACGGCCGCCAGCAGCACCAGCAAGCCGGCCGCCAGGGAGAAGTAGAACACCGATTCGACCACGCGGCTGACCTGCGCCACGGTGCCGCGCACCTGCGCCAGCACGGCGTCGATGTCGACCACCGACAGGTTGGGGAAGGCGCGCACCAGGCCGTCCATCGCCGTCTGCTTGGCCGGCGGCACGTTCAGCGCCGAGATGTAGCTGGCGCCGGAGCTGTCCAAGCCGCCCGGCGACACCACCACGAAGAAGTTCGGCTTGAAGCTTTCCCATTCCACCGTGCGCAGGCTGGTGATGCGCGCCTCCAGCGGGGTGCCGGCGACGTCGAAGCGGATGCGGTCGCCGAGCTTCCAGCCCAAGGTCGCGGCGAAATCCTCCTCGACCGAGAGTTCCGGCGCGCCGCGGTGGCCGGCCGGCCAGTATTTCCCGGCGGCGAGCTGGTTGTCGTCGCCGAACGCACGCACCGAGGACAGGTTGAATTCGCGCTCCGCCAGGCGCTGGGCGCGCTCGCCGGCCGCGGCATAGTCCTTGCCGCTGACCGGCTTGCCGTTCACCGCCTGCAGGCGCGCGCGCACCATCGGATACAGCACCGGCTCGGCCAGGCCGTTGGCCTTGGCGAAGCCGATCACCTCGGACACCTGCTCGGGCTGCACGTTGACCACGAAGCGGTTCGGCGCGTCCGCCGGCAGGGTCTGCTGCCAGCGCGCGAGCAGGTCGGTGCGCACGAAGCCGAGCAGCAGCAGCGCCATCAGGCCGAGGCCGAGCGCCGAGACCTGGGTCAGGGTCATGCCTTGGTGCCGGCTGAGGTTGGCCAGGCCGTAACGCCACGGACCGCGCAGGCCGCGGCGCGCGCGCTTCAGCCACCACAGCAGCAGCCAGGCCAGGCCGGCCAAGGCCAAGGCGGTGCCGCCGATGCCGCCCAGGATGATGGCGCCCAGCGTGGCCGAGCCGGCCTTCCACCACAGCAGCGCCGCCAGGCCGCCCAGGCCGAGCAGACCGACGGTCCAGGCGCTGGGTTCGTTGGCCGGCACGTCTCGGCGCAGCACACGCAGCGCCGGTACCTTGCGCAGTGCCAGGATCGGCGGCACGGCGAAGCTCAGCAGCACGGTGAAGCCGATGGCGTAGCCGGCCAGCACCGGTTGCCAGCCGGGCGCCGGCAAGTTCATGCCCAGCGCCTGCGCCAGCCACAGGCCGACCGCCCACTGCAGCACCCAGGCCAAGGCGATGCCTGCGCTGGCGCCGAGCAGGCCGATGAACGCCAGCTCGCCGATCTGCAGCGCCGCGATGGTGCCCTGGCTGGCGCCCAGGCA